>JASGGJ010000029.1:0-26513 GCA_047605085.1 Protaetiibacter sp. | reverse complement strand
CCCTCTCACGGCGGTAACGCGGGTTCGAATCCCGCTGGGGTCACGACCTCAAAATCCCTGGTCAAGCCAGGGATTTTGTGTTTTGAGCGTGCCGCGCCTGAGGGCGGCGTGACTGCAAATGACTGCAGGATTCGGTTGTGAGCGGGCGTCCCACGTGCAACGCCCATTTGTGGCGGTTGCGCCGATTCCCCGAAGTCTCGCGGCGGGTGTGAGATCGAGAGCGTGACGCAGCATGCTCTTCTCGCATAGCCGGACGGGTGCGGCTCGTAGCTACGAGACGCACCCAACTGACCAGCACACGGCGGGCTGCCGGGCCGGAGAGGACACGCGACCTCGATCGCACCTCCGGTAGCGTGGGTAGCGGTGTGTCGGGAAGCCTGGTCGACGATTCCGTCGGCCACCCCGGTCGGCGGTGACGCGGACGGGAGGGTACTCATGGCGCGAGTCGCTTCGGCCCGCGACGCGCGTCGGCGGCTGCGCCGCTGGGTGACGCGGGATATCACGGGCGGGGTGCTGCTGCTGATCGCCGCCGCGGTCGCGCTCGCGTGGGCGAACTCGCCATGGCGCGACAGCTACACCGTGCTGTCCGGGCTGACCATCGGCCCGGCTGCGCTGCACCTCGAGCTGCCACTGGCGGCCTGGGCCGCGCAGGGGCTGCTCGCCGTGTTCTTCTTCCTCGTCGGTGTCGAGCTCAAGCACGAACTCGTCGCCGGAAGCCTGCGCCGGCCGCGGGAAGCCGCCGTCCCGGTGCTCGCCGCGGTCGGCGGGATGATCGCGCCCGCGGTGCTGTACACCGTGGTCGTGGTCGCGTTCCGCGACACGGAGGCCCTGCGCGGCTGGGCGATCCCCACGGCCACCGATATCGCCTTCGCCCTCGCGGTGCTGGCGATCTTCGGACGCGGTCTGCCGCGTGCCGTGCGCACCTTCCTGCTCACTCTCGCCGTCGTGGACGACCTGCTCGCGATCGTCGTCATCGCCGTGTTCTACACCTCCGGCATCGACGGACTCGCCCTGCTGGGCGCCCTCGCCGCCGTCACCGTCTTCCGGCTCGTGGTCCGCTCGCGCCAGCCGCGCTGGTGGCTGCTCGTCCCGCTCGGCGTTCTCGCCTGGGGACTCATGCACGCCTCGGGCGTCCATCCGACGATCGCGGGCGTGCTGCTGGGCTTCACCGTTCCCGCCCGCCCGGTCCACGGCGAGCCCGGCCCGCGCACGCACCGCTACGACGCCGCCGTGCGCCCGTTGTCCTCAGGGGTGGTGCTGCCGCTTTTCGCATTCTTCTCCGCGGGCGTCTCCCTCGTCGACGGGGACGGTCCCGCCTCGGTGCTCGGTCAGCCCGTGGCGCTCGCCATCGCCGCCGGCCTCGTGCTCGGCAAGCTCCTCGGCGTGCTCGGCACGACAGCGCTCGTGACGAGGCTCACCCCGCTGCGGCTGCCCGGCGCGATCGGCCTCCGGGAGCTGCTCCCGATCGGCTTCCTGACCGGAATCGGCTTCACCGTCTCCCTGCTGATCGCCGAGCTCTCCTTTCCGGACAGCGCGCACACCGGCGCCGCCAAGCTCGCCGTGCTCATGGCGACTCTCATCGCGGGGGTACTCGCGGCCGTCATGCTTCGCCGGGACGCCCGCAAGCTCCGGATCCGGGAGGTGGACGACGGCGGCGCTGGCGCGTGAGGTGGCGCGTACCCTGTCCGCCGAACTGCTCGCCGAGAGGGCGCAATCCGTGGTTCCGAGGCGCGCGGTTTTCCACGGTTTGTGCCTCTCGATGCGTCCCGCGGTGGGCGCGCGTCCGGTTCGGTGCGATATCTCGGTGACCGTGTCGGCCGCGCCCCTGGACCGCTGAGTCACGTCGCGGGGCTGATTGCGGCCCGAGTCGGCAATACACTCGCCTCATGGCGACAAAGACGATCACGATCCTCACCGACGACCTCGACGGCGGCGAACTGCCCGCGAGCTCGCGCAGCACGCGCTTCGCGTTCGAGGGGGTCGAATACGAGATCGACCTCTCGCCCGCCAACGCCCGTGCCCTCGCCGACGCGCTCGCGCCCTACATCGCGGCCGGCCGCCGAGTCGGAGGGGCGCGCGTCGCATCCGGATCCGGCCCGCGACGGCGGGCGGCGGGCGGGGACACCGAGCGGCTCGCCGCGATCCGCAGCTGGGCACAGGGGGCCGGCTACACGGTGGGCGATCGCGGGCGCATCAAGGCCGACATCGTCGCGGCCTACGACGCGGCGCACTGACGCTGCCGTATGCCCGATCTCGCGTTCGCGCCGCTCATCGACCAGGCCCGCTGGGTGGCGCAAGGCGAGATCGCCTCGTGCACCCTCGTCGATCATGCGCTCGACCGCATCGCGGCCCTTGACCCGACGCTGAACGCTTTCGCGCACGTGCGCGACGAGGCGCGAGCCGAGGCGGCCGCTCTCGACGCGGAGCTCGCATCCGGAGGACCCCGCGGACCGCTGCACGGCGTGCCCGTCGTGATCAAGGAGGAGAACGACGTCGAAGGGGTCGTGACCGGGTTCGGAGGCCTGGCCAACACGACCCCCGCACGCAGCGACGGCGAAGTCGTGCGCCGGCTGCGGGCGGCGGGCGCCGTGGTGGTCGGCACGACCCGGATGCCGGAGTTCGGCATCTGGCCGTTCACCGAGTCGGATGCGAACGGCATCACCCGCAACCCCTGGGACCCCTCCCGCTCGCCGGCCGGATCGTCGGGTGGCACCGGTGCGGCGGTCGCCGCGGGCATCGTCGCGATGGGAATCGGCGGCGACGGCGGAGGCAGCATCCGCCTGCCCGCGAGCTGGTGCGGGCTGTTCGGCCTCAAGCCGCAACGGGGTCGCGTGAGCTCGGCGCCGGCCCGCGAGCTGTGGCGGGCGCTCGGCACGCGCGGGCCGCTCACCCGAACCGTCGCCGACAGCGCACTCGTCTACGACGTCATCTCGGGGGCGACCGAGGCGGATCGCTTCCGCGCGGAGCCGCTCACCGCATCCCTCCTCGACGCGGCCGGGCGGGACCCCGGACGACTTCGCGTGCTCGTGTCGCTCGCCAACCCGATGCGAGGCCCGGAAGCGGACGCCGACACGGCCGCCGCCGTGCGGGCCACCGGGGAGTTGCTCGCCGGGCTCGGGCACGAGGTCGTCGAGGCGGATCCCGGCTACCCGGACCTCCGCATCGCGTTCCAGGTGCAACTCGGCGGGGGAGTGCGGGACGAGGCGGCCGCCGTCGAGCATCCCGAGCTGCTCGAGCCGCGCACCCGCACCGTGCTGCGGATCGCCCGGATGCTGTCGCCGCTGGACGGGTGGGCGGAGCGCGCCGGTGCCCGGGCGGCTGACGCCTTTCTCGGCCGGGTCTTCGGGGCGTACGACGTGCTGCTGACCCCGACCACCCCGACCGCCGCCCAGCCCGCGGGGATGCTCCTCGCCGCGAGTGGGCTGCGCGCCGCCGAGCTCGCGCGCCCGGTCGCGTCGTACACCTCGCTCTGGAACGTGCTCGGCAATCCGGCCGCGTCCGTGCCCGCGGGCTTCGACGCAGCAGGTCTCCCGCTCGCGGTCCAGCTCGTCGGGCCGAGCGACTCCGAGCCGCTGCTCGTGAGCCTCGCCGCCCAGCTCGAAGCGGCGCGCCCCTGGGCCGGCCGTCGTCCGGCGCTCGCCGGCTGAACGCTCAGGCGTGCACCGACGGCAGGCTGGGCTCGAGCGGCGCTTCGCTGTTCTTCTGGGCGTGCGCAGTCTGCACCTTCACCGACATCCGGTCGATCCAGGCGAGGGCGAGGGCCGACACGATGAAGGTGAGGTGGATCATCACCTGCCAGAACACGCCATCCCCGGTGTAGTTCTCGCCGCCCTCGATGTCGGCTGTCTCGCCCGAGCCCAGGTCGCCGACCTCGATGAAGGTCTTGAGCAGGTGGATTGACGAGATGCCGATGATCGCCATCGCGAGCTTCACCTTGAGCACGTTCGCGTTGACGTGGCTCAACCACTCCGGCTGGTCGGGGTGGCCGTCCACCTTGATGCGCGACACGAAGGTCTCGTAGCCGCCGATGATGACCATGATGAGCAGGTTGGCGATCATGACCACGTCGATGAGCCCGAGCACGCCGAGCATCACGTCGGCCTCGTCGAGCGCGTACTCCTCCACGCCCGCATGCGTGAACGACTCCACCACCTTCTCGCCGAGGTGCCAGAGCTCGACCATGAAGACGACCACGTAGATCGCCTGCGCCACGATGAGGCCGAGATACAGCGGCGCCTGCAGCCACCTGCTGAAGAAGATGAAGTAGCCGACCGCGCTCACCCAGGGCGTCTGGGCCTTGTAGGGGCGAGGTGCGGTCTCGGCGGATGGGCGCGGCTCGGACATCGGATGTTCTCCTGCTCGGGTCGTGTCGGCCTCCCCAGGATACGATGCCTCGGCCGGGGATGCCGGTACACCAGCCCCTGGCCGGCGCCCGGCCGACGGCGGACGAGAGCGGGCGGAGGGATCCGGTGTACCGGCGGCCCGATAGGGTGGCCCGCATGACGACGCCGACCCGAAGGCTCAGCGCATCCGTGGTCGCCCGCTACGCCGCGGGCTCGATCGGCACGGGCGGATTCGCCACGCTGCCGGGGCTCGTGCTCGCGATCTACCTCACCGACACGCTCGGGGTCGCGGCGATCTGGGCGTCCGTCATCATCGGTGTCGCCAAGCTGTGGGACGTCGTGATCGACCCCGTCATCGGCGGGCGCAGCGACCGCAGCCTCGCCCTCACCGGCTCGCGAGCCCGCTTCATGCTCGCGGGCGCCGTCGCGCTTCCGGTGTTCTTCGTGCTGACCTTCGCGGTGGTGCCGGGGGCCGGGCCGGTCGCCGGCGGGCTCTGGGTGCTCGTCGCCTTCATCCTCGCGGCCACCGCCTTCAGCCTGTTCCAGGTTCCCTACATCGCCCTACCGGCCGAGCTCGTCGCCGAGTACGACGCCCGCACGCGTCTGCTGTCGGCACGGGTCGTCGTGCTGACCCTCGCCATCCTGCTGTTCGGCGCGGGCGGACCCATGCTCGTCAAGGCCTTCAGCGGCACTCCCGACGGCAGCGCGACCCAGTTCGGCTACCTCGGGATGGCGGTCGTCGCCGGTGTCCTGCTCGGCATCGGCATGCTCGTCGCGGTCACCTCGGCCCAGCACGGCCCCGTCGGTGCGGCGCCCCCGCGCGTCAGGGTCGCGAGCTTCTACCGTGACGGGCTCGCCGCGCTCCGCGGCAGCCGACCGTTCCGGACCCTCCTCGCCACCTTCCTGCTGCAAGCCCTCGCCACCGGGATGATGCTCGCCGGCGCCGCCTACATCGCCAAGTGGGTGCTGCGCGATCCGGTCGACGGCACGACCTTCCTCTTCGTCGCCCTCATCGCGCCCGCGCTCGTCTGCGCACCGCTGTGGGCAGTCGTGTCGCGCCGAACGAGCAAGGAGTGGGCGTTCGGGCTCGCCTCCGTGCTGTTCGGGCTCGCGGCGCTCTCCCTGGTGCTGCTGGTCTGGATGCCGGGCCCCTGGCTGTACGCGCCCGTCGCGATCGCGGGCGCCGCCTACGCCGGCATGCAGACCCTCCCGATGGCGATGCTGCCCGACGTCATCTCCGACGACGCCACCCGCAACGGGCCGGGCCGCGCGGGCGTCTTCGGCGGCGTCTGGACCGCGGGCGAGACGACCGGGATGGCGCTCGGTGCCGTGCTGCTCACCCTCGTGCTCGCGCTGACCGGTTACCAGGAGGCGGTCGCGGGCGCGACGGTCGAGCAGGCATCGACCGCGATCACCGGCATCGTGCTGAGCTTCAGCATCATCCCCGCCGTCATGATCGGGCTGAGCCTGTGGGGTCTCGCCCGCTACCCGCTGCGACGCGGCGACGTCGACGCCACATCCGCCCCGGACACCGGGAGCGGGCAGTGAGCCCCGCGGACGACGCCGACGACATCATCGCTCGGCTCGCCGCCCTGCGCTCCGCCGACCCGCCCACCCACGGCGGTCGCGTGCTGAGCTACGTCTACGACCCCGGCCTCGACGAGCTCGAGCGCGTCATGAAGCGCGCGATCCAGGAGGTGCTGCCCGTCAACGGGCTCGACCCCACGACGTTCCGTTCGGTGGGGGTGCTCGAGGCGGAGCTCGTCGGCTTCGTCCGCGAGCTGCTGAACGGCGACGAGGACATCGCAGGCTCGGCCACGAGCGGCGGCACCGAGAGCTGCCTGCTCGCCGTCAAGACCGCCCGCGACGTGTGGCGCGAGACGCATCCGGACGGCCGCCCGCGACTCGTCGCACCCGTCACCGTGCACGCCGCCTTCCAGAAGGCGGCCGCCTACTTCGACCTCGCGCTCGACCTCGTGCCCGTCTCACCGGACGGCGCGGTCGCGGCGGCGGATGTCGTGGCCCGCCTCGGCGGCGACGTCGCACTCGTCGTGCTCTCCGCCCCCAACTACCCCTTCGCCGCCCTCGATCCGATCACCGAGGTCGCCCCGGCCGCGCGATCGGCCGGCATCCCGCTGCACGTCGACGCCTGCATCGGCGGCCTCGTGCTGCCGTTCTGGACGGATGCCGAGGGCGCGCCGCTCCCGGCGTGGGACTTCCGCGTGCCGGGGGTCACGAGCATGAGCGCCGACCTGCACAAGTACGGCTATGCGCCGAAGGGCGCCTCCGTGCTCCTGCAGCGCGGCCGGGACCGGCAGCGGCACCAGTACTTCGCGACCACCCGCTGGCCCGGGTATCCGGTCGTGAACCCGACGATGCTCGGATCGAAGTCGGCCTCGCCGCTCGCCGCGGCCTGGGCGATCGCCCAGTGGCTCGGCACCGACGGCTTCGCGCGGCTCGCCGCATCCTGCGCCCGCAGCACGGCCGCCCTGTGCGAGGTCGTGGGCGGCATCGAGGGGCTGCGCGTCGTGGGGCACCCGGTCGGGCCGCTGTTCGCGGTCGCGAGCGACGACACCGTGCCGGCCGAGCGCCGCGTCGACCCGCACCACTGGGCCGACGCCGTCCGCGGGCACGGCTTCGTGCTGCAACTGCAACCCGCGCTCGCTTCCGCTGGACTTCCTGCCACGACCCACCTGACCATCACCCCGGTCACCGAGTCGGTGCTCGGGGAGCTGTCGGCCTCCCTCGTCGCGGGCGCGGATGCCGTGCGCGGCACACCGCACGTCGACGGCGCGGCGCTGCTGGATGGGCTGCCGCCGCTCGGCGCGCTCGATTCCGACACCGCGTGGGGGCTGCTGCAGGGCATCGGGATCGGCGGCGGCGCCGAACTGCCGGAGGCGCAGGCGCCGCTCGTCGCGCTCATCGAGGCGCTGCCCGCGCCCATCGCCGAGCGGCTGCTCGTGGAACTGCTGGGGCGGCTCGTCGAACCGTAGGGTGCTACGACCGCAGTTCGTGGATCCTCAGGCCGTCGAAACGGCGGAAGTCACGGTCGAAGGTGACCACGGCGGCATCGTGCGAGATGGCGACCGCGGCGATGTAGGCGTCGGGGATGAGGTTCGCCGCGGAGCCGGACTCGACGGACAGCGCGAGGAATGGCTCGATGCCGTCGAGCAGGCCGCCGATATGCCGATAGCCGGGGGCGGCGACCACCGAACGCACGAATCCGGCAGCGTCGGAGATGGATGACGGTTCATCGAAGATGCGACCGCTGGTGGCGATCCGCAGGAAGCCGGACCAGACGGCATCCGGAACCAGGACGGTGTCGTCGCTCAACGCTTCCGTGAGGTACCGATGGGCGACGGGGTGATGCGGATGACCTGATAGGTGCGCGGCGACGAGCACGTTCACGTCGACGACGATCATGCCAGGCGATCCCGCGTCGGCGGATGCTCGTCATCGAGCGCGTCATAGAGCGAGCGGTTCGATGACGGATCGATTCCGGGGCGCAGCGCGCCCCCGGCGGCGACGGGAAGTTCGACTATTGCAGCCGTACGCTCTGGCGCGGCGAGGTGCTCGCGCAGCGCCTCGTCCACATAGCTGCCGAGCGAGATACCCCGCTCGGCGGCTCTGGCCTTCGCGCGGGCGAGGAGATTGTCGTTGATGGCGAGGGTGGTGCGCATGATGCTCAATCTAGCGCATCATGCGCATCAACCTGACTTGTCGCGCGAACCGGCTACAGCAGCGGCCGCCCGGCTAGGCCGCGACCGCGGGCGAGCACGGCGTCCGCGAGGGCGCGCAGCGCCTCGGCCGCCGGATCCGCGTCGCCGGGCACCGCATCCCCCGGCACCGCGCCCCCCAGCACCACAGGGGAGCCCGCGTCGCCGCCCGCCGTGACGGCGGCCGACAGCGGGATGCGCGCGAGCACGGGCACCTCGAGCCGGCGGGCGACCTCGTCGCCGCCTCCTGAGCCGAACACCCCGCCCGTCATGTTCTCGACGACGCCGATGACCGTCTGGCCGGTCTGCCGTGCGAGCAGCCCGGAACGCTCGGCGACTCCTGCTGCCGCCGCCTGCGGCGTCGTCACGACGATCACCTCGGCGTTCGGCAGCAGCTGCCCGAGGGTGATGGCGACGTCGCCCGTCCCCGGTGGCAGGTCGAGCAGCAGCACGTCGAGGTCGCCGAAGTAGACCTCGCTGAGGAACTGCTGCATCGTGCGGTGCAGGAGCGGCCCGCGCCACGACACCGGTGTGCGATCCTCCACGAACATGCCGATCGAGATGACCTTCACCCCGTGCGCCACGGGCGGCAGGATCAGCTCGTCCACCCTGGTGGGGGTCGCGTGCGGGATGCCGAGGATGCCGGGGATCGAGAACCCGAACACGTCGGCGTCGACGAGTCCCACCGCGAGACCGCGCGCCGCGAGTGCGACCGCGAGCTCGGCCGTCACCGTCGACTTGCCGACCCCGCCCTTGCCCGAGGTGATCGCGATCACGCGGGTGAGCGTGCCAGGCCCGAACGGCATCCGGCGCTCACCCCGCAGCCGCCGCACGAGCGTCTCCCGTTCGGTGGGCGTCATGACCCCCACCTCGAGCTCGAGCGCCGTGACGCCGGGAACCGCGAGCACCGCCTCCCGCACCTCCCGCTCGATGCGGTCGGCGGCCGGGCAGCCGACGATCGTGAGCCGCAAGTCGAGGTGCGCCACGCCGTCCGTCACCGACACCCCGTGCACCATGTCGAGCTCGGTGATCGGGCGCCTGAGCTCGGGGTCCTGCACCCGCGCGAGCGCCGCGTGCACGGCATCCGCGGAGGCATCGGACGCCGGCGAGCTCACTTCGTGACCTCGTCCGGCTCCTTCTCCAGCTCCTCGAGCAGCGCCCGCAACTCCGCGCGGATGAAGTCCTTCGTCGCCATCTCCTTGACCGCGAGCCGCAGCGCCACCACCTCGCGCGCGAGGTACTCGGTGTCGGCCAGGTTGCGCTCCGCCCGCTGGCGATCCTGCTCGATCTGCACGCGGTCGCGGTCGTCCTGCCGGTTCTGCGCCAACAGGATGAGCGGTGCCGCATAGGAGGCCTGCAGCGACAGGATGAGGGTCAGCAGGGTGAAGTTCTGCGCGCGCGGGTCGAACTGGTACTCCACCGGCATGAGGGTGTTGTAGCTCAGCCAGAGCGTCACGAAGACGGTCATGCCGATCAGGAACCAGCTGGTGCCCATGGCGCGCGCGAACGCCTCGGAGAAGCGGCCCATGCGGTCGCGGCCCGAGGGGCGGAACCCCCAGGCGGGACGGATGCCCTTGGGTGAGTCGAGCCGGGGCTCGTTACGACGTGCCATGCGAGGTCCTCCTTCCTCGGGTGGGGATGGCTGCGGTTCCCGGGAACACGGGTTCGGGATCAACCGTGGTACTTCGCCAGTCATCCGGCAGGAGGTAGTCGAGGACGTCGTCGATGGTCACCACCCCGACGAGTCGGTGCTTCTCGTCGACGACGGGAAGCGAGACCAGGTTGTACGACGCGAGGATGCGCGCCACCTCGGCCGCGCTCGTGTGCGCCGTGACGGGTTCGAGGCTCGCATCGAGGAGGGTGCCGAGCCGCTGGTGCGGCGGGTAGCGCAGCATCCGCTGGAAGTGCACCACCCCGAGGAAGCGCCCGGTCGGCGGCTCGTACGGCGGAAGGGTGACGCACACCGCAGCACCGAGTGCGGGGGCGAGCTCGTGGCGGCGGATGAGGGCGAGTCCCTCGGCGACGGTCGCGTCGGCCGCGACGATGATCGGTTCCGTCGTCATGAGGCCGCCCGCCGTCTCCGGCGCGTAGTTGAGGAGGAAGCGCACGTCGTCCGCCTCCTCGGGCTGCATGAGCTCGAGGAGCGTCTCGCCGCGCTCCTCCGGCAGCTGGGCGATGAGGTCGGCGGCGTCGTCCGGCTGCATCTGGTCGAGCACGTCGGCGGCGCGCTCGTCGTCGAGCTGCGCGAGGATCTCGACCTGCTCGGTCTCCGGCATCTCCTCGAGCGCGTCGGCGAGCCGGTCGTCCGGCAGCTCCTCCGCCACCTCGATGCGCCGCTCCTCCGGAAGGTCGAGGAGGGTGGATGCGAGGTCGGCAGGCAGCAGGTCGGCGTAGGTCGCGATGAGCTGCTCGGCGGACTGCGCCTCGCCGGGGGCCGACACCTCGTTCACCTTGTCCCAGGCGGCGAGCACCGTGGTGCCCTTGCCGAACGGGGCCGGGCTGGTGCGCGGGCGGCGCAGGAACAGTTCGCCGACGACCCACTCGCCGGGTCCCGCCTCCTCGATCGCGACATCCTCGATCGTCGCCCTGCCCGATCCGTCGCGCAGCGAAACCTGGCGGCCGAGCAGCTCGGCGATCACCCGCACCTCGCCGCCGCGCTGCTCGAAGCGACGCAGGTTGATGAGGCCCGTCGTGATGATCTGCCCGGCGCCGATGCTCGTGACGCGGCCGATCGAGACGAACACGCGGCGGCGGCCCGGGATCTCGACGATGAGGCCGACGACGCGCGGGGATCCCGTGGCCCGGTAGACGATGAGCAGGTCGCGCACCCGGCCCACCCGGTCGCCGTTGGGGTCGAAGACGGAGCACCCGGCCAGACGGGCGACGAAGACTCTCGTGGCGCTCACGGGAAAACCCTACTCGTCGGATGAGAGAATGACGGGGTGTCGAACACCTCACCCTTCGCGCGTCCCGGTGCGCCGCTCACGGTGCCGCACGGCGACGTCCTGGGCACCTACGACAGCTATCCGGAGGCCCAGAAGGTCGTGGACCGGCTCGCCAAGGCCGACTTCCCGGTCGCGAAGCTCGCGATCGTCGGCAACGGCCTGACGAGCGTCGAGATCGTCACGCGCAAGCGCTCCTGGAACCGGGCGGCGCTGTCCGGCATCCTGTCGGGGGCCTGGTTCGGTATCTTCTTCGGGCTGCTGCTGAGCTTCATCTCGCCGAGCTTCACCTGGCAGCTGTTCGCCGCCGCCGTCTTCATCGGCGCGGCGCTCGGGCTGTTCGCGCAACTCGTGAGCTACGCGGTGAGTCGCCGCATCCGCGACTTCGAGTCGGTGACGCAGGTGATCGCCGCCAACTACCAGATCGTCCTGGAGCCCGGTCAGCTCGCGAGGGCCCAGGACGCGCTGGCGCGCAACCCGCAGCCCTGACGGGCGAGGGGTCGCAAAGTGCGCTTGAGACGGCGTGTTGAGAGCACTTTGCGACCCCTCACTCAGCGGCGACCCGCTCGCCTTCCGCGCGCGCCGCTCAGACGAGCTGGACGGGCGGGCCGTATGCGGCGAGCCTGGTGTCAGAGGTGAGCAGCGTGGCGCCCTCGACGCGCGCCTGAGCGACGAGCATCCGGTCGAGGGGGTCGTGGTGGATCGGCGGGAGGGCTGCCGCCTCGATGCCGTGCTCGCTCGTCATGTCGAACTCTTGATAGCCGGCGGCGAGGAGGTACCGGCGTAGCTCGCGGGGGTCGACCTCGAAGTCGGAGCGACGCAACGCCGTCTTGACTCCCACTTCCCAGATGCTCGCGGCGCTGAAGCACGGGTCATCCCTTTCGGATTCGATCAGCTCGCGCGCCACCCTGCTGAGTCGGGGACTGTCCGCCGCGGTCCAGATCAGCAGATGGGTGTCGAGCAGGATCACTCAGGCCAGCCGTCGTCGGAGCCTTCGAAGAGGGCGGCGATCTCGTCCTCGTACATGGTGTCGAAGTCGTCGGGAACCGAGATCTGCCCCGCCATGAAACCGATGCGGGGAAGACGCGGTTCCTCCGGCTCGATCGGGCTCAGGCGCGCGACCGGTCGCCCTGCCTTCGCGATGATCACGGTCTCGCCCTCCGCGACGCGCGCGAGCAGTCGCGAGAGGTGGGTCTTGGCCTCGTGGATGTTGACGGTCGTCATGCGAGCAGTATGACTTAGTCCAGTGGACTAAGTCCAGCGGGACGGGTCCGCCAGCCAGGCTTCGACCTCGTCGGCCGTGCGCGGGATGCCGGCCGAGAGGTTCTCGGCGCCGTCGGCCGTCACGAGGATGTCGTCCTCGATGCGCACGCCGATACCGCGGTACTCGTCGGGCACAGTGAGGTCGTCGGGCTGGAAGTAGAGGCCCGGCTCGATCGTGAACACCATGCCGGGCTCGAGGACGCCGTCGAGGTAGAGCTCGCGGCGGGCCTGCGCGCAGTCGTGCACGTCGATTCCGAGGTGGTGGCTCGTGCCGTGCACCATGTAGCGGCGGTGGTACTGGGCGTCCGGGTCGAGCGACTCCTCCGCGCTCACCGGCAGGAGTCCCCACTCGGCCGTCTTTGCGGCAATGACCTTCATGGCCTCTGCGTGGATCTCGCGGAACCGGATGCCGGGGCGCACGATGCGGAACGCCGCATCCGCCGCCTCCCGCACCGCCTCGTACACCCGGCGCTGCACCTCGGTGAAGCTGCCGGAGACAGGAAGGGTGCGGGTGATGTCGGCGGTGTACAGCGAGTCGAGTTCGACGCCCGCGTCGAGCAGCAGCAGCTCGCCCGGCACGACCGGGCCGTCGTTGCGGGTCCAGTGCAGGGTGCAGGCGTGCGGTCCGGATGCGGCGATCGTGTCGTAGCCGACCGTGTTCCCCTCGGCGCGCGCGCGACGATTGAAGGTGCCCTCGACGAGGCGCTCGCCGCGCGGGTGGGCGATGATTCGCGGGAGGTCGGCGACGACGTCGCCGAAGCCGATCCGGGTCGCCTCGATGGCGTTACGCAGCTCGGCGATCTCGTACTCGTCCTTGACGAGGCGCAGCTCGCTCACGGTGCGCAGCAGCTCGGCCTCGGCGGCCGTCGGCTCCGCGAGCTCGTCGGCTGCGGAGTCGACGCCGCGCAGCACGAGCACCTGCTCGCCGGTCACGGCGAGCTCGCCGAGCGGGCGCGTCTCGAGCGCGAGCTCGGCGGCGACGTGCGCGAGCGAGGGGCGCGGGCCGGTCCAGAACTCGCCGATCGCGGGGTTGGCGTAGAACTCCTCGGACTCGCGGCCCGCGGTGGGGGTGAAGAACACGGTGGCGGGCGCGTCCTCGCCGGGGCCGATCACGAGCACCGATCCCGGCACGGTGTCGCTCGCCCAGCCGGTGAGGTGTGAGAACGCGGAGTGCGCGCGGTAGGGGTAGTCGGTGTCGTTGGAGCGCACCCTGGCCGGCCCCGCGGGGATGACGAGGGTCGCGCCCGGGAATGCCGCGGCGAGCCGCAGCCGGCGGGCGGCGGCGAACGCGGCCTGCGGGCGGGGCGACGGGGCGACCTCGGGACGGTCCGCCCATCCGTTGAAGATGAACTCCCGGAAGGCGTCGGAGCCCGGCGTGGTCGAGCGGTTCGACGCGGCCGGGGCGGTGGCGGGCGCCGCGGTGTCGACGGGGGTGCTGTCTGCCATGCCCCCATCCTCCCACCGACGTCAACCGGCGGCGGATGCGGGACGCAGCTGGGCGACGACGGGGCGGTGGTCGGATCCCGCGCCGTCGAGCGACTCGATGACGCGGAAGCCGATCGGCCGCCACGCGGAGGTGGCGAGCACGTGATCGATGGGCGTGCCGAGCAGCGGGGGCATGACGGTCGGCCAGGTTCCGATGCCGGCCGCGCCGACCGCCCGCGCGACGTCGTCGCAGGCCGCGATGCCGGCATCCGATCCGAGCCGCGCCCAATGGTCGATCGTCGAGTTGAGATCGCCCGCCACGACGACGTCGGCGTCGGGGTCGGCGCAGCGATCGGCGAGCCAGGCGAGCCCGTCGCGCCAGTTCTGCATCTCCGCCGTCACCGGGGAGACCGGATGCGCGGCGATGATCGTCGGCCCCGTGCCGTCGGCGGGCACCGCGACGACGCTCGGCAGCGTCGGGGTGTCGCCGACCGTGTCGTCGCGCAGGTACTCGCCGAGCGCGGTGCTGATGAGCAGCACGGTCGAGTGCACCTTCGAGACCTTGTCGAGCCGTCGCTCGACGAGCTGCATGGGCTTACCGGATGCCGCGAGCAGCGCCTGCACCGTCTCGCCCGCCTCGTGACTCGTCTCGGGCAGCGCCACGACATCCGCGTCCTGCTCGAGGGCGAGGGAGGCGATCGCCTCGGCCCCCGGTGCGTCGCCGAGGGTGTTCCAGGAGAGCACGATGAGGTCGCCTTCTGCCGTCGTCTGGAACGCGCCGCCGCCGATGCCGCGCACCGCGAGCACTCCCGTCGTGACGGCGGCGAACACCAGCAGGAGCACGGAGAGGCCGGCGAGGAAGCGGCGCGCGGACCGCGCGAGCAGCGCGAACATCGCCAGCAGCACGCCCGCGAGCACGGCCACGAGCGCCGCGAGCCCGCGCAGTGCGACGAGCTGGGCGACCCCCCAGAGCTGTTCGAGACCGAACAGCTGCGGCCAGCAGGCGACCACCAGCGCGGCGGCGGCGACGAGCGTGATCGCGGCGGCGAGAAGGCGTCGGATCATCGCGTCGAGTCTAGGCGACGGCCCGGATCTAGCATGTGAGGATGCCCGGAGCGATCGACCTGCACGCCCACTCGAGCGTGTCAGACGGCACCGAGTCGCCCGCCGAGCTCGTCGCGGCGGGGGTCGAGGCGGGACTCGGCGTACTCGCGATCACCGATCACGACTCCACCGCCGGCTGGGATCAGGCGTTCGCCGCCGCCGACGGCACGGGTCTCGAGCTCGTGCCCGGCATCGAGCTGTCGACGCAGCTCGACTACACGAGCGTGCACATCCTCGGCTACCTCGTCGACCCCGCGGATGCGGCGCTCGTCGCCGCCACCTCCGCCATCCGCTCCGAGCGTCTGCACCGCGCGGAGGCGATGGTGCGGCGCATCGCGCGCGACTACCCGCTCGACTGGGACGACGTGCTCGCCCAGGCGAGTCCCGGTGCGACGATCGGGCGCCCGCACATCGCCGACGCCCTCGTCGCGCGCGGGCACCTGCCCGACCGATCCGCCGCGTTCCGGACGATCCTGCACTGGCGCGGTGGCTACTACCAGCCGCACGAGGCGCCGCCGCCCGCCGAGGGGGTGCGGCTCATCACGGGAGCCGGCGGGGTCGCCGTCATCGCGCATCCCGGGGCCCGCGGACCGCAGCGCGTGCTCTCCAACGAGCGGATGCGCGCCCTCGTCGACGCGGGTCTGTTCGGCCTCGAGCTCGACCACCGCGACAACCCGCCCGCATCCAGGCCGCACTGGACCGAGCTCGCCGCGCGGTTCGGGCTCGTGACGACCGGCGCGAGCGACTACCACGGCGCGGGCAAGCCCAACCGGCTCGGCGAGAACACGACCTCGCCCGAGGTGTACGCGGCGCTCGTCGCGCGCGGCACGGGGTCGCGGCCGTTCCGCACGGGCGGCTGACCGCTCCGCCGCGTCCGCCGCGGCCGGTCCCGGTCCGACGCGTCCGCCGCGGATCAGCTCGCGGGTGGGGGAGTGGGGGCGCCCGTCGCGCCTCCGCTGCTGCGACGCCGCCTCCGCCGGCGCTTCGCGGGCGCGGCATTGCCGTCGTGGTGCTCCGCGCCCTTGCCGTCGTGCGTGCCCGCGCCCTCGGGGCGCGCGGCCGGCTTCTCGCCCGTGCCGCCGCGGGTGCGCCGGCGGGAACGACCCTCGCCCGAGTCGGAGCGCGAGAGTTCGCGCGGCGGCCGCGCGGCGGCGGGCGCCGCGGGCTTCAGGCGCCCCTTGGTCCCCTCCGGGATGTCGAGGTCGGCGTAGAGGTGCGGTGAGGAGGAGTAGGTCTCCACGGGCTCCGGGATGCCGAAGTCGAGGCCGCGGTTGATGAGACCCCACTTGTGCAGGTCGTCCCAGTCGACGAAGGTGACGGCGATGCCGGTCTTGCCCGCGCGACCCGTGCGGCCCGCGCGGTGCAGGTAGGTGTCGGGGTCCTCGGGCACGGTGTGGTTGATGACGTGGGTGACGTCGTTGACGTCGATGCCGCGCGCCGCGACATCCGTGGCGATCAGGATGTCCTTCTTGCCCGCCTTGAACGCCGCCATCGAGCGCTCGCGCGCATCCTGGCTCATATCGCCGTGCACGGCGCCCGCGTTGAAGCCGCGGTCACCGAGCTCCTCGACGAGCTTCTGGGCGGCGCGCTTGGTGCGGGTGAAGATGACCGTCTTGCCGCGCCCCTCGGCCTGCAGGATGCGCGCGATCACCTCGTCCTTGTCGAGCGCGTGGGCGCGGTAGATGAGGTGCTTGATGTTGGCCTGGGTGAGCCCCTCGTCGGGGTCGGTAGCGCGGATGTGGATGGGCCGGTTCATGAAACGGCGCGCGAGGGCGACGACGGGGCCGGGCATGGTGGCCGAGAACAGCATGGTGTGGCGGGTCGGCGAGGTCTGCGCGAACAGCTTCTCGACATCCGGCAGAAAGCCGAGGTCGAGCATCTTGTCGGCCTCGTCGAGCACCATGACCTGCACGTTCCCCAGCGACAGCAGGCGCTGGCTCGCGAGGTCGAGGAGGCGGCCTGGTGTGCCGACGACGATCTGGGCGCCGGCCTTCAGCTGCTCCACCTGGCCCTCGTACGCCTTGCCGCCGTAGATCGCGGCGACCTGGGTGGGGCGGTTCGAGGCCGCGAGCTCGAGGTCCTCGGCCACCTGCACGCACAGCTCGCGCGTCGGCACCACGATGAGCGCCTTCACGCCGGGCTCCGGGTCGGGGCCGAGCGCCTGGATGACGGGCAGGCCGAAGCCGAAGGTCTTGCCGGTGCCGGTCTTCGCCTGGCCGATGATGTCCTGCTTGGCGAGGCCGAGGGGGATGGTCTGGGTCTGGATCGGGAAGGGCTCGATGATGCCCTTGGCGGCCAGGGCGTCGACCATGTCCTGGTCGATGTTGAGATCGCGGAAAGTCAAGGAATACCTGTCTGGGTAATGGGGAGGGCATCAGTCTACCGGGCCAGCTCCCCGGGCGGGTCCGGGCGGCGCGGTCGCGCCCCGCGACCTCCTACACTGGGCCGGTGGCCTGGTTCCGTCGTCGCTCGCGCCCGCGTCCGGGGACGCTGCGCGTCGCCCCGCGGTCGGAGGCCGTCGCGGTCGCGCGCGTCGAGCTGCGCGAGCTCGCGCCGTCGCCCGCGCGCTTCCTCGGGCAGACCGCGTACCTCACGATCGTGCTCTTCGAGAATCTGGGACGCGCCGTGACGACCGCCCCGGCCACGGATGCCAAGTCGCGCCTCGCGCGGGCCGCATCCGAGATGCTGCGCATCCACGAGGGACTCGTCGCCGAGCTCGACAGGCTGGGTGCCGACCCGGCGCAGGAGATGGACCCGTTCCGGCTGCCACTCGACGACTACCAGCGCCGCACGAAGGGCGCCGACTGGTACGAGATCCTCGTGACCTGCTACCTCACGAACGGCTTCCTGCTCGACTTCTTCGCCGGACTCGCCGCCGGACTGCCGGACGAGCTCGACGACCGCGCCGCGGAGCTGCTGCAGATCCGCGAGGGCGAGGACGTGCTCGTCGAGGAGCTGCGGGCCGCGATCGAGGGGAATCCGCGCCTCGCGTCGCGGCTGGCGATGTGGGGCCGCCGTCTCGTCGGCGACACGATGCTCGTGGCCAGGCTCGCTCTCGAGCAGCATCCCACGATCTCGATCGAGGAGAAGGTCGACCCGGTGTTCACGGAGCTCATCGCGGCGCACACCCGCCGCATGGACAAGCTGGGTCTCACGGCGTAGGCGCGGCGGGCGGCACGTCTCGTCGCATCCGCGCCCCTCACGCCGGCTCGGTTTCGCAACTCAGGAATTTCTTGATGGTTCGCCCCAAACGCGCTGCGATCTCGCCTTCCTCCTGAGTTGCGTCGATGTCGCGTGTGATCGGGGTTTCGCAACTCAGGAGTAGATGTCGGAATGGGCGTTCTGGTCGCCTCTCGGCCCGAAAACTCCTGAGTTGCGAACGACCGCCGCGGGAGGTGGCGGCTCCTCCCCAGCGCGGGATGTGGCTTGTTGTCCCCGGTTGGCGGCGGTCACCCGCCGGCGTCGGGCCCGTGGCGTCAGCATCGACCCATGCGTACCCCACTCCCGCACCCGTCCGAGCTATTCGGCCTCACCGAGGTGCTCACGCGCCGGCAACTCGTGGCACGCGGCGCGACGGTCACCCAACTCGCCGCGGCCGTGTACGACGGAAGCCTCATCCGCATCCGTCGCGGCTACTACGGTCGTCCTGAACTCGATGAGGACGTGCAGCGCGCCGTGCGGGTCGGTGGGCGGATGTCGTGCGTCTCCGAATTGCGTCGTCGCGGCGTATGGGTACTCGGTATCGACCACGTGCACGTGCAGATCGCCCCGAACGCTGCGCGGCTGCGCGACCGCGACGACAGGACGCGGCCCCTCGACTTCACCTCACCCGGCTGCCGCATCCACTGGTGCGAGCTGATCCGACCGTCCGCCGCGAATCATGCACACGTCGGCATCATCGATGCCGTGGTACTCGCCATGCGGTGTCTTCCCGAGCGGGAGGCGCTCGCGGTGCTCGACAGCGCACTGCACCTGCGGCTCGTCTCGGTCCGCCAGCTCCCGGCGATCGCCCGCTCACTGCCCGAGGCGCGGCTGCATCTGGTGGCGTGGGCGGATGGCGGGGCCGCATCCGGGATCGAGACGTTCATCCGCTTCCTGTGCCTCGTGATGGGTCTGCGGGTGGAAGTGCAACCGGTGGTGCCCGGCGTCGGGCGCGGTGATCTCGAGATCGAGGAGTTCCTCATCGTGGAGGCCGATAGTCACGAGTTCCACGGCGCCGAGGTCACGGCGCGCGATCGGCGCAGGGATGCGGGCTACACCCGTGCCGGCTACACGCCGCTTCACTTCCGCTACGCGCAGCTCGTCTACGAACCGAGGGCGGTGGCGGAGACGATCCTCGCCGCCATCGCGACGCACCGTGGCATCCGCAACTCAGGAGAGATCATCCGCCGGGCGCGCAGGCGCCTCGATGCGGCCGGAATCTCCTGAGTTGCGAAAAAGTCGGGTGTCGCAACTCAGGACGGATGCGTGTAGCACGGGTGACATGCCTCCGATTCGCAGGAATCTCCTGAGTTGCGAAAGCGGACCGGACGGGAGAAGGCGCGGCCGGGCCCTACAGCCGCCCGCCGGTCAGCTCGTGCAGCGCACGGGCGTCGGCCGCGTCGCGCACGCGGGGCAGCACGAGGGCGACCGCGAGCGAGACGGCGACCCCCACGAGCAGCGAGACCGTCCAGATCCATCCGCCGTCGAATGGCCATCCGAGCCACACGAGCCCCGCCCAGCACGCGGAGGTCGCCGCCGCCCCCACCGCGGGCAGCAGGGCGAGGCCGTAGTTGCGACGGCCGGGGACGAGGTAGCGGATGACCGTGCCGATCCCCGCGCCGATGAAGGTGATGAAGACGATCTCCACGCGAGGATCCTATGCGACCGCGATCAGGCCACGAAGCCGACGCGACGCGTCTCGCCGCCGCCGATCTCGATGTAGGCGAGCGTCGCCGTCGGCACCAGGTAGACCTTGCCCTTGTCGTCGCTCAGGCTCAGGAATCTCGCGTCGGAGTCCAGCGCCGCAGCCACGGTCTTCTCGACCTCGGCGGCGGTCTGCGAGCTCTCGAAGGAGAGCTCTCTGGCGGTGTTGGCGATCCCGATGCGAATGTCCACATGACGAGCGTAGATGATGCCGCGCACCGCGCTCGCGGCGTTCACCGAGGGCGGAAACCGGCGTAGGGACGGGTGCGAGGCGGATGCGCGCCGCGACACCGGATGCCGTGTCGCCCGCGCCCGCTACGGTAGCCGCATGCCCGAGATCCCCGCGCCGCCGCCCCCCGCGCTCGACGCCTCTCAGGAGGCCGTCGCCGCTCTGGCGCCGGGTGCGGGCGCGCTCGTCGTTGGCGCGGCGGGGTCGGGCAAGACGACGACGCTCGTCGAGCTCGCCGCTCGCCGCGTGCTCGACGGCTCGCTCGCGCCCGAGCGGCTGCTCGTGCTCGCCGCAGGCCGGCACCAGGCCGACGCGCTGCGCGAGCGGATGGCGGCGCGCATCCCGGTCGTGACGACCGGTCCGTTGGCGCGCACCGCGGCATCCGTGGCCTTCGAGGCCGTGCGGGAGCGCGCGCGGCTCGAAGGCGCCCCCCCTCCCCGGCTGCTGTCGGGCGCCGAACACGACCTCGCGATCCGCGACGTCCTCGAGGGCGAGGCGGAGCTCGGCACGGAACCCGCATGGCCCGCGCACCTCGACGCCACCGTGCGACGCCTCCCCGGCTTCCGCACCGAGCTGCGCGAGCTCATGATGCGTGCCACCGAGTACGGCATCGCCCCCGCCGAACTGGCCCGCCTCGGCGAGCGGCACGAGCGGCCGGAGTGGGTCGCGGCTGGACGGTTCATGGCCGACTACGCCGGGGTGATCGCCCAGTCGCACGAGGGGCTGCTCGACTCGGCCGAGCTCGCGGTGTTCGCCGAGAAGGCCCTGCGTGACGGGGTCGCAGGGGAGCGGCTCGCCGCGGTCGGGCTCGTGCTCGTCGACGACGTGCAGCAGGCCTCGGAGGGCACCCTGCGGCTGCTCGCGGCCTTCGCCGCGCGCGGTGCGGAGGTGATCGCGTTCGGCGACCCCGACCTCGCGGCGAACACCTTCCGCGGCGCCGGAGCCGAGGTGGTGGGGCGCTTCCGTGCGCTCGTGCTGCCGGCGGGCGCGGAGGAGCACGTGCTCGCGCGCGTGCACCGCCACGGCCCCGGCATCCGCGGCCTCGTGCGGCAGGTCACCGAGACGGTCGGTACGGCGGGCGTCACCGGCCAGCGCCGCGCGGAGTCGGCGGTCCCGGATGCGGACGGGCCCGAGCCCGCCGCCGTGCTGCTGCAGCCGAGCGCCTGGACGCTGCGCGCCGCCATCGGGCGCGAACTGCGCGAGCGGCACGTCTTCGATGGGGTGCCGTGGGGCGAGCTCGCGGTCATCGTGCGCAGCCGGGCCGACATCCCCGCGCTCGAGCGTCAGCTGGCATCCGTCCAGGTGCCCACCCGCAGCTCCGCGGTCGGCCGTCCGCTGCGCGAGCATCCCGAGGCGGCCGCGCTGCTGCGGCTCGTGGAGCACGCGATCGGCCGGCGCCGACTCGACGGGCCGGAGGCGGCCGCGCTGCTGCTCGGCCCCTACGGCGGGCTCGACCCGGTCGGGCTGCGCCGGCTGCGGCTCGCGCTGCGCGCCGAGGCGATCGCGGCCGACGACCGGCGGCCATCCGGCGAGCTGCTCGCGGAGGCGCTCGGCGAGCCCGCGGGCTTCGCCACGATCGACCACGCGGTCGGCCGCGACGCGGCGCGGCTCGCCCGCACACTCGCGCGGGTCGCCGCGCGCGAGCGCGAGGGGGCGTCGGCCGAGGAGCTGCTGTGGGAGGCCTGGGACGGATCGGGGGTCGCCGAGTCGTGGCGCCGCACCGCGCTCGGAACCGGGATCGCGGCCGAGGAGGCGTCGCGTGCCGTCGACGGTGTCGTCGCCCTGTTCGCGGCCGCCCGGCGCTTCGCCGAGAGCAGGCCAGCCTCCTCGGCCCGCGACTTCCTCGCCCTGCTGCTCGACGCCGAGGTGCCCGCCGACGTCATCGCCCCGCAGACCGCGGGCGACGCCGTGCTCGTGACCACGCCGTCGGGTGCGGTGGGGGCGGAGTTCGACACCGTCGTCGTCGCGGGGCTGCAGGACGGGCGCTGGCCCGACCTGCGCATCCGCGGTTCGCTGCTCGGGGCTCCCGCGCTCGTCGAAACGCTGACGGGTGTCGACCCGCGTCACCTCGACGAGCGCCGGGCGGTGCTCGGCGACGAGCTGCGCCTGCTCGCCCTCGCCCTCTCGCGGGCGAAGCGGCGCGTGCTGCTCGCCGCGGTCGCCTCCGACGACGAAGCGCCGAGCCCCGTCGTCGCGATGCTCGCGCGCGAGCTGCCCGAGTGCGAGACAGCGCCGCTGCCGCTCACCCTGCGCGGGCTCGTCGCCCGGCTGCGGCTCGCGCTCACCACCGAGCATCCCGCGGGCGAGCGGATGCGGCGCGAGCGTGCCGACGCCCCTGCCACCCTCGCGCGCCTCGCCGCGGAGGGCGTGCCCGGCGCCGATCCGCAGCTCTGGCGCGGCCTCGCGCCGGTTTCGACCGAGGCGCCGCTCGTCGAGCTCGGCGACGCGGAGACCCGCGTCGCCGTCTCACCGTCGAGGCTCGAGGTGCTCGCCCGCTCGCCGATGGAGTGGTTCGTCTCCTCCTACGCGGGCGGCCAGACGAGCCTCGCCGCGGGTTTCGGCACCCTCGTGCACGAGGTTCTCGAGCACGCCGTCGAGCCCGAGCAGCAGACGGCCGACGCCATGTGGTCCGCGCTCGAGCAGCGCTGGTCCGAGCTCGAGTTCGAGAGCCCCTGGATCGCCGAGCAGCAGCGCCGCGCGGCCCGCAACGCGATCGAGGCGCTCGCGGAGTACCTCGCGAGGCAGCGCGCCGACGGCGTCGTGAGGGTGGCATCCGAGCGGGAGTTCGAGCTCGACGAGCCGCCCGCACGCCTGCGCGGCACGATCGACCGCGTCGAGTCGCACGACGGCGCGATCGTCGTCGTCGATCTCAAGACCGGCACCCCCCGCTCCCAGGCCTACGTCGACGAGAACCCGCAGCTCGCCGCCTACCAGCTCGCCTACGCGCGCGGCGTGCTCGACGCCCTGCCCGCGGAGCATCGCGCGGGCGGCGCCCGGATGCTGTACACCCGCGGCGGCGGGGCGAGGGCGCCGTACAAGACTCTCGATCAGGCCGTGCTCACCCCCGAGCAGCTCGCGGACTTCGCCGAGACGGTGCGGGAGGCCGCGATCACCATGGCGGGTGCCTCGTTCCCCGCGGTGCTCGTCGACGATCCCTACGCCCACGGCGGCGAGCTGCGCGGCGTGCACCTGCCGGGGGAGGTGTCGAGTGACTGAGCAGCGCGCGGCGCTGTCCGCCATCCGGATCGCGGAGGCGCTCGGGCTGCCGCGACCCACCGAGCAGCAGCTCGCCGTCATCGAGGCGGCCCCCGACGCCCCCGCGCTCGTCGTCGCGGGCGCCGGCTCCGGCAAGACCGAGACGATGGCCGCTCGCGCGCTCTGGCTCGTCGCCAACGGACACGCGACCCCCGGCGAGATCCTCGGCCTCACCTTCACCCGCAAGGCCGCGGGCGAGCTGGCGGTGCGCCTGGCCGAGCGGGTGGCGGCCCTGCGCCTGGCAGGGCTCATGCCCCAGGCGAACGGCGAGGATCCGGCATCCGTGCTGCTCGACGCTCCGCGGGTGTCGACCTACAACTCCTTCGCGGCCGCCATCTTCCGCGACCATGCCGCGCTGCTCGGCTACGACGGCGACGCGGTCGTGCTCGGCGAGGCGGCCGCCTGGCTGCTCGCCCGACGCATCGTCGTGGAGAGCGAGGATCCGCGGCTCGCCGAGCTCGACCTCGGCATCGACGCCGTCACGGGCGCCGTGCTGTCGATCGCGCGGGCGATGAGCGAGAACCTCGCCGATCCCGCGCGACTCGCGGCCTACGCCCACGATGCGCGTGCGGTGAGCGTGCTGCCGCCGGGGGGGCGCGGCGGCTACCCGGAGGTCGAGTCGGCGTTTGTCGACCGCGTTGCGGCGCTGCCGCTGCTCGTCGACCTCGCCGAACGATTCCAGGCGGCCAAGTTCGAGCGCGGCTTCAGCGAGTTCTCCGACCAGATCGCCACCGCGATGCGCATCGTCGAGCGCGCCCCCGAGGTCACGGCGTCGCTGCGCGCCCGGTACCGCTTCGTGATCCTCGACGAATACCAGGACACGAGCGTCTCCCAGACCCGCCTGCTCTCCGCGATCTTCCGCGGGCATCCGGTGATGGCGGTCGGCGACCCGCACCAGTCGATCTACGGATGGCGCGGGGCGAGCGCCGCGAACCTCGCCGAGTTCGCGGGCTGGTTCGACGCATCCGCGACGCTCTCGCTCAGCACGAGCTGGCGCAACGGCGTGCGAATCCTCGAGGCGGCGAACACGCTCATCCGGCCGCTCGCGGCGTCGACGCCCGTGCCGGTCCAGGCGCTCAGCCCGAGGCCGGGAGCGGATGCCGTGCCGATCGAGATCCGCTACCCGGAGACGGTCGTCGACGAGGCCCACGAGGTGGCGGAGTGGTTCCGCTCGTTGCTGCGTGACCCCGCACTTCGGCGCTCGGGTGACGACGGGCAGGAGATGCCGCCCTCTGCGGCGCTGCTGCTGCGCTCCCGCGCGAATCTCGAGCACTTCCTCGAGGCGTTCCGCGCTGCGGGCGTCAGGTACCACGTGCTCGGGGTCGGCGGGCTGCTCGCCGAACCGGTCGTGGCCGACCTCGTGGCGGCGCTCGCGGTCATCGCCCGGGCCGACGCGGGGTCGGAGCTCATCCGCCTGCTGCTCGGCTCCCGCTGGCGGCTCGGGGTGCGTGACGTCGCGACCCTGCACGGTCTCGCCCGCTGGCTCGAGAAGCGCGACCTGCGTCAGCAGGTGCTCGATGAGAGCGTCGCGCGGGCGCTGCGCGACTCGGTCGCGGGCGACGAGTCGGCCTCCCTCGTCGACGCGCTCGACTTCGTGGCATCCGCCCCCCTCGATCATCGTGTCGTCGCCTCGCTCGGCTTCAGCGAGCTCGGGCTCGAGCGGCTGCGGGATGCCGGTCGCACCTTCGCCGAGCTGCGCCGTCGCGCGCGGCTGCCGCTCGGCGAGCTCGCGACCCTCGTCATCGAGCGGCTCGAGCTCGACATCGAGGCCGCCGCGAACGAGGCCAGAACGGGCGGTGCGCACGCGCTCGAGGGCTTCTTCGACGCCGTCGCGAGCTTCGAGCAGCTCGGCGCCGGCGCGGGCCTCGCCGACTTCCTCGGCTGGCTGCGCGAGGCGCAGTCCCGCGAACGCCTCACCCCGCGCAGCGAGGCCCCGGAGCCCGGCTGCGTGCAGGTGCTCACGATCCACGGCGCCAAGGGCCTCGAATGGGATCTCGTCGCGGTGCCGCGTCTCGTCGAGGGCGAGCTGCCGAACCCCTCCGCCTCGAGCACCGGCTGGCTCGTCGTCGGCGGATTCCCCTACGCCTTCCGGGGAGACCGGGATGCCCTGCCCGTCTTCGACTGGCGCGGCTGTGAGACCCGCAAGGAGGTGTCGGAGCGGATCACGGCGTTCAAGGAGGCGGAGCGTGAACGCCTGCTGCTCGAGGATCGCCGCCTCGCCTATGTGGCCGTCACGCGCGCCCGCAGCCTGCTGCTGCTCAGCGGCTCGTTCTGGGCCTCGCAGTCCAGGCCTCGCAGGCCAAGCCGCTTCCTCGGCGAGCTCGTCGAGGCGGGCGTCATCCCCGCGCTGCCCGCGGAGCCGGCGTCAGGCGACGCGAACCCGCTGAGCGCCGAGCCGGAGTCGGTGCCGTGGCCCCGCGATCCGCTCGGTTCCCGGCGCGCGCGGGTCGAGGCCGCCGCCGCCGCGGTGGGCCGTTCCGGGGCGTCGCGTGCCGGGGGACAGGTGACGGATGCGGGCCTCGCCCGTGAGCTCGAGCTGCTGCTCGCCGAGCACCGCCAGCGGCTCGAGGGGCCTCAGCCGCCCCCGCCGCCCGCGCGCGTGCCCGCCTCGCGCTTCGCCGACTACGTGGAGTCGACCGAGGAGACCCTCGCCCAACTCGCGCGGCCCATGCCGGAGAAGCCCTACCGCGCCACCCGGCTCGGCACGATCTTCCACGCCTGGGTCGAGAACCGCTCGACGGGGGCCGCCGTCGGCGGTTTCGACGAGCTCGACGACCTCGACCTCGAGGCCGCCGACGAGCTCATCGCGATCGACGCCGAGAGCTTCGCCCGTCTCCGCGCCACCTTCGAGGGTTCCCCGTGGGCGAAGCTGCAGCCGGTCGACGTCGAGCGCGAGATCCACCTGCCCTTCGACGGCCGGATCGTGATCTGCAAGATCGACGCCGTCTACCGGCACGGCGACCGCTTCGAGGTCGTCGACTGGAAGACCGGGAAGGCGCCGAAGGACGACGCCGAGATCGAGCGCAAGCAGTTGCAGCTCGCCCTCTACCGGCTCGCCTACGCCCGCTGGCGCGGCATCGACCCCGCCCTCATCGACGCCGCCTTCTACTTCGTCGCCGACGGGCCGACGGGCCGCGTCATCCGGCCCGAACACATCGACTCCGAGGACGAGTTGCTCGCCCGCTGGCGCGCTGCCTTCCCGTCCCGCGCCTGACGCCCTCTCGTCTCCGCGTCCCGTCGTCCGCATCCCCGGCGTCCGCGCCCCGCATCCGGGCCTATGCAATGTCAGAAATGCAGGAGATTTTCGGACTGAGGCCCGAAACTACGGGTG
>JASGGJ010000028.1:0-27489 GCA_047605085.1 Protaetiibacter sp. | reverse complement strand
CGGGCGGCACAGCCGTTGCCGGCACGGCGGCGGCCTGCGGGGCGGCCGCGGCCGGAGCCACGACCGGGGTCGACTCCACGGGCGCGAACGCGGCGGGCGCCTGGGGCGTCTCGACCATCACGTGCCCGTGACCATCCGGCACGGAGTTCTCGGGGGTGGTGTGCTCGGACGAATCGAGTTCGGACATCTGGGGCGCTCCTTTCACGCGATCGCCAGCGTGCGATTCCAAGCTGAACGATCGCTATGTTCGCCCTGGGAGCCTACTTCGCCGTTCCCGCGTCGATGCCAGGTAACGTGGACGGGTGAGCGATGCGCCGTGGATCCGTGCCGCACGCGGGGCCCTCCTGCTCGGCGAGGACGGCGTCGCCAGGCCCACCATCTTCGCCGAGATGTCGGCGATCGCGAGCGCGACGGGCGCCGTCAACCTCGGCCAGGGCTTCCCCGACGAGGACGGACCGGCCGAGGTGCTCGAGGCGGCGCGCGAGGCGATCGCATCCGGGGTCAACCAGTACCCGCCTGGACTCGGGATGCCGGTGCTGCGCGAGGCGATCTCCCGCCACCAGCGGCGCTTCTACGGCCTGGAGGTCGACCCCGACCGCGAGGTGCTCGTGACGGTCGGGGCGACGGAGGCGCTCGCCGCGACGCTGCTCGCCTTTGTGGAGCCCGGTCACGAGGTCGTCACGCTCGAGCCGGTCTACGACTCCTACGCCGCCGTCATCGCCCTCGCCGGCGGACGCCACGTCCCCGTGCCGCTGCGCGCTCCCGGCTTCCGACCCGACCCCGACGACCTTCGGGCCGCGGTCAGCGACGGCACCCGCATCATCCTGCTCAACACGCCCCACAACCCGACCGGCACGATGCTCGATGCCGACTTCCTCGACCTCGCGATCGAGCTCGCCCACCGGCACGACGCGATCCTGGTGACCGACGAGGTGTACGAGCACCTCGTGTTCGACGACCGTACGCACGTCCCGGCCGCCACCCGCCCCGGTGCCGCGGGGCGGGTCATCACCATCTCGAGCGCGGGCAAGACCTTCTCGACGACCGGATGGAAGATCGGCTGGCTCACGGCGGCGCCCGAGCTGCGGGATGCCGTGCTCGCCGTCAAGCAGTTCCTCAGCTACGTGGGCGGCGCCCCGTTCCAGCCCGCCATCGCAGCCGGGCTCGAGCTGCCGGACGACTTCTACACCGGAATCGCAGCTGAGCTGCAGGCCAAGCGCGAGCTGCTCACGGAGGGACTGCGCGCCGCGGGCTTCGAGGTGAGCCGGCCGGCCGGCTCGTACTTCGTCGTCGCGGATGCGGCACCCCTCGGGGTCGACGACGCCGAGGAGTTCTGCCGCCGGCTCCCCGCGCTCGCCGGGGTCGTCGGCATCCCGCTCACCGCCTTCGTGCATCCGGACCGCCGGGCGCCCTACCGATCGCTCGTGCGCTTCGCCTTCTGCAAGCGGGCCGAGGTGCTCGAGGAGGCCGCCTGGCGGCTGCGCGCCGCATTCGCCTGAGCCGGCCATGAGCCGCCCGTGACGTGCGACGTCACGACCCTGGCCGTCGGCGCTCCCCCTCGCTAGGCTCGGCCCCGACGGCGGGCCGCCGGGCTCCGCCGCGGATCGAAGGGACCGCCCATGTCCGACCCGGATGTCATCGAGGTCAGCAGCTTCATCAAGTCCGTGTGGTGGCTCGTGCTGCTGCGCGGGATCTTCGCCATCATCCTCGGCATCCTCGCCTTCGTGTGGCCCGTCGCGACGGCCGTCGCGTTCGTGTGGGTGTTCGCGTTCTACGCGATCGTCGACGGCGCCGTGAACCTCGTGCAGGCGATCTCGACCCGCAAGACCGACCCCAGCTGGGGCTGGCTCCTCACGATCGGCGTCGTCGGGCTCGTCGCGGGCATCCTCGTGCTCATCTTCCCCTTCGCCGCCGGAGCCCTCGCCCTGCTCGTCCTGCTGTGGATCATCGCGATCTGGGCCGTCGTGGGGGGCATCTTCGGCATCCCCGCTGCCGCCTCGATCTCCTCGGGCGCCGCCAAGGTGTGGGGCGTCGTGTTCTCGGTGCTCTCGATCGTGTTCGGCGTCCTGCTCGCGATCCTGCTGTTCACGACCCCCGCCAGCGCGATCATCGGGCTCATCTACCTGCTGGGGGCCTACGCGGTGCTCTCCGGGATCGTGCTCGTCCTCATCGCGTTCCGAGCCCGCTCGGCCGCCAATGCGGCGCTCAAGACCGCATAGCGGGGTTTCGATACGCGCCTGCGGCGCTACTCAACCAACGAGGTGCCCTAGCGGGGCTCGACCCGGTACCGCCGCAGCTGCAACGCCGGGTTGAGGCGGCGCACCTCGCGGATGCGGGCCGGGCTGATCCAGGCGACCGCGACATCCGTGGCCTCGCCGATCGTGACGAGCTCGACACCCATCGGATCGACCACCATGCTGTTGCCCGCCCCGATGGGAGGCGCCTGATCGGCGGCGGCGACGAACACGGTGTTCTCGATCGCGCGGGCGGTGACGAGCGTGCGCCACGCCGACTCCTTGAGCGGACCGCGCACCCACTCGGCGGGCAGCACCACGAGATCCGCGCCGGCGTCGACGAGACGCCGGGTGACCTCGGGAAAGCGGACGTCGTAGCAGGTCTGGATGCCGACCGTGAAGCCGCCCACGACGAAGGTCTGCGGCGGCTCGAGGCCGCCCGCGACGATCCAGTCGGACTCTCGCTGGCCGAAGGCGTCGTAGAGGTGCTGCTTGCGGTAGCGGGCGACGAGTTCGCCGTCGGGGCCGAGGGCGACGATCGTGTTCGACGCGCGCTCGGGCTCCCCCGGCACGAGCTCGAGCATCCCCGCCACGAGGTGGACGCCGAGCTCCGCGGCGATCTCGGCGAGGCCACGGACGAAGGGGCCGTGCAGGGTCTGGGCCGCCGCGATCCAGTCCGCCCCCATCGCCGGGGTGAAGTAGGAGGAGTACTCGGGGAACACCACGAGCATCGCCCCGCGGGAGGCCGCGGCGACCGCGAGGCGGGAGATCTCCTCGAGGTTGGCGGCGGTGTCGGCGCTCGGGGCGAACTGCGCGACCGCCACCGCGAAGGGGGCGTCCTCGGCGGTCATGCCGCCAGCCTACGCCGGGCGCCGAGCCCGGGCGCCGAGCCGGAGTCCCCGAACCCCCGAGCCCCCCGACGGGCGAACCCGAGTTATCATCGTGCGACCACCACCATCGAGCCGCCGAGGTGCCACATGCTCGCATCGATCCGCTCCACCCGTCCGTTCCGCCGCATCCCGCCGCTCCTCGCCGCCGCCGCACTCGGCGCCCTCGCGCTCGCCGGATGCGCAATCTGGCCGCTGCCGGGCACCACCTCCTCGCCCAGCGCATCCGAGTCGGAGCTGCCGATGCCGTGCTGCACGCCGACGCCCACGCCCGACCCGACCGAAAGCACCGAGCCGACCGGCACCGCGGTGTCGCCCGACATGGCGCAGAACCTCGCCGATGCGGTGTCGAGCGGCAACACGGCTGCGATCCAGGGATACCTCGCCGACCCGACCCGCGTGGTCATCGCGGCGAGCGAGGCCGACAGCCTCAACGACCCCGTCGATGCGGTGCTGTCGCTCGATTACATCCAGCCCGGCGTCGGAGTCTGGGACTTCGGGCTCGACGCCGAGGTCATCGCCGGCTACGCCGGAAACCCGTACTACGGCGAGTTCTTCCCCGAGGCCGCCATCGTCGGCCGCTCCGACGCGAACGCCGTCGTCTCCTTCGTTCCGGATGACTCCGGCACGATCGGCACGATCTTCATGTCGATCGACGAGGCGTTCCTCACCGACTACTGACCGCCGCCGACGGATCCACCTCGAGGCGCATCACCCAGCGCCACTTGGCGATGCGCCGCGCCCGCGTGAAGCCGAACCCGGCATAGAGCGACTCCGGCCCGGTCTGGAAGTAAGCCCCCCGCTGGGGCGGCCTCCCCTCCTCCTGCTCGGGGTACGCCTCCACGAGCCCGCCGCCCGCGGCCGCGATCGCCTCGAGCGCGCCGGCCACGGCGGCGCGGGCGACCCCGCGACCACGGTGTCTGCTGCCGGTGAAGATGCAGCCGATCCGCCAGTCGGGCATCCGGTCGAGCTCTCGCTCGTACACTCTCCGGTTCTTGATCTGCGCGATCTCGGTAGGCGGACCGTACTGGCACCAGCCGACCGCGTGCCCTGCGTCGTAGATCAGCAGCTGGTGGATGCCGCGCTCGACCAGCGCCCGCTTCGCGTCGCGGTTCGCCTCGCGGCTGCCCTGGAACCCTTCCGCGTGGAAGCCCATGCACCAGCATCCGCCCCAGACGCCGTTGTTGGCCTCGACGAGCTCGGCGAAGTCGTCCCAGCTCTCGGGCGTCAGCGGGCTGGTGGTGTAGCGCGCGGAGGCGTCTCCCATGGGGGAAGTGTGCCAGGGATGTGCGATGCGGATGCCGAGGCATTCCGGGGCGTCTACCGATTCTTCGGGCCGGCAGGTTGAATATACTGGGCCCCTAAGTTCGTATATACGGAGGCCAAGATGGGCAAGACCTTGATCGATCTCGATGACGATCTGCTTCGGCGTGCCCAAACTCTTTCCGGCATCCCGACAAAGAAGGGCGTCGTCACTGCCGCCCTCGAACACTTGGTACGCCGACTGGCTCTCGACCGCTACACCGAGTTCGCCGTATCGGGCGCACTCGACGATCTGGCCGACCCCGAGGTGGTCCGATCGGCGCAGCGGTGACACTGCGGCTGCTGGTCGACAACTCTGTCATCCAGCGTCTTGCACAGCCCGCCGTCTATCTGGCGTGGCAGCGATTGCTCGAACGCGGCGACATCGCTACCTGCCTTCCCACCCTGCTCGAAGCCGGCTATTCGGCACGCTCGGCCAGCGCTCACGGCGCGCTGCTCGAACTCGAACAGCACGCCAAGATCATGCTCCTTCCCGCGCCGGAGATCGCTCATATCGCCATCGACATCCAGAGTGCGCTGTTCGCGGCGGGGAAGGGGCGCGCGGCCGGGGTCAGTGACCTCCAGATCGCCGCTACCGCGATCCACCATTCGACCCCCGCCGACCCGGTGATCGTCGTGCACTACGACGCGGACTTCGACCACATGGCCAGTGCGGAACCCCGGCTGCGGGCGGAATGGGTCGTTCCCCGTACAACGGCGGACTGAACGCCGGCCGGAACTCTGCCGCAGTCGAACCCCCCTCAGCGACGCCCCGCCGCCCCCCAGAGCGCGGCGACGTGACGACTGTCGGTGCCGCAACAGCCACCGAGGACCGCCACGCCGGGAAGCCGGCCGAGGAGTTCGCGCGTCTCGCCGACGAGGGACGGGATGTCGCCCTCGTCCAGTTCCTCCATCTCGTCGAGTTCGGCGTGCGAACGCGTCGAGGCGTTGGGACGGAAGAAGGTCAGGCGATCCTGCCAGGGCCCGTCATCGAGCGCGGGGAGGACGTGCGAGGGGTGGGCGCAGTTGAGGCCGTAGAAGTCGGCGGGGGCGACCGCGTCCACGGCACGGATCGCGTCGGCGAGCGTGCTGCCGTCCGGGAGGTGCCCATCGGTCTCGATCGTGAAGGAGATGGACACCGGGATGCCGACGCTGCGGGCGGCGCGCACCACGCCGATCGCCTCGGCGGGCTCGGTCATCGTCATGGCGTGCACGAGATCGGCTCCCGCGTCGGCGAGCGTGGCGATCTGGGTCAGGTGGAACTCGGCGGCCGTATCGGCATCGCTGCCCGCGGCGAGGTATCCGTCGCCGCGCGGGCCGATGCAGCCGGAGATCCGGGTGTCAGGCACATCGGCGTCGGCCAGGACGGAGCGGATGAGGTCGACCGACGCCCGGTTCACCCGATCGAGGGCGGCCGCGTCGTAGCCCAGCTCACCACCCCACGCCGGGTTCGCCCGCCAGGTCGGCGTCTCGAACAGCAGTCCCGCCCCGCACGACCGGGCGATCGAGGCGTAGTCGGCGTAGTAGCGCCGCAGCAGCGCCACGGCATCCGTGTCCTCCACGAGCGGGAATGCCGCGAATCCGGGGAGGTCGACGCCGTGGTTGAAGATCAGATCGGTCTCGAGCCCCCCCTCGGTGACCCAGTGACCGTCGAGCAGCCCCATCGTCGTCTCCTTTCCAGACCGTTTGGTCTGTTGTATCAGACCAAACGGTCGATAACAATGGGGACATGCCGCGCGACGGCGGGGCCACCCGCGAACACCTGCTCGATGTCGCCGAACGGCTCGTGGAGCGAAACGGCTTCGCGGCGACGTCGGTGGACATGATCCTGAACGCATCCGGCAGTTCGAAGGGCGCGTTCTTCCATCACTTCCCGTCCAAGCGCGCCCTCTCCCACGCCCTCGTCGAGCGCTATGTCGTCAACGATCTCGGCTCACTCGCGAGAGGGCTGGCGGCCGCATCGGATGAGGTCGACCCGGCGCGCAGGCTGCTCCGCTTCCTCGACTACTTCGTCGCGCGCGCCGAGGCGCTGACCTCGGAATCCGCCTGCCTCTACATCGCCGTGCTCGTCGAACAGGACCTGCTCGACGAGGAGAACGCCGCGCAGCTCGACCGCGCGATCCTCGGCTGGCGGGAGGCGGTCGCGGCCCTCGTGCGTGACGCCTACGCATCCGCCCCGAGCATCGCGCAGCGGCCAGACCCGGAGGATCTCGCCGATCAGCTGTTCGCGGTGATCGAGGGGGCCTTCCTGATGTGCCGCGCCGCCGGTTCACCCGACCCGATGCGCGCGCAACTGCTCGTCTACCGGCAACTCGTCGCCGCCGTGCTCTGACGGGCGGCGGCGGACATCCGCGAAGCAGCGCCGCGCCGAACGCGTCGCACAGGTCCTCGTATCCACGGACTCGGTGCCGCCACGGCCTATCGAGGGTGGTTTCCCGGTGTGGGGTAGGTGAGCTCGACGCCCGACGCCGGCCACAGCCGACCCAGCTCGTCGACGTGCTCCTCGAAGAGCCGGATGCGGCCCTCCTCCATCAGGAACCCGTAGAGATACGGATACGCGACGGGCGTCTCCGTGCCGTCGTCCTCGATCCTCGCCCCCGCGCCCACGGTGCGGACGATGAACCGGTTGGGGTCTTCCGTCTCGTACAGTTCGTAGTCGGTCGGCCCGTAGTTCGGGAACACCTCGGCGGTCCGCTGCGCCCACCAGACGAAGTCGTGGACGCCCGGCGCAGGATCCGGGCTCATCTGCACAAGCACCTTAGCCTCGGGGTGGGCGAGCTCGATGCGGCGACGGCCGCGGTCGGGCCCCCACAACGTCATGAACTCGCGGACCGTCACGAGGTTCCTCTGCCGCAGCGAGTCGTCGTGCGTCATGATCTTCTTCCCTTCATCGTCGTTCGGATGCCTCAGGCTCACACCGGAGGCAAGTAGGCCAGGCGGAAACCGACCGCCTTCAGCCGGCGGTTCCGGTCGCCGCGGCCGCTGTAATAGAACGCCCCGCCACCGGGCAGCGCGTGATGGGCGTCTGCGCGGTTGAAGATCTGGTCGGGGGCGGCGTTGTCGAGGAAGATCCGCCCGCCGTACTTCCCGTCGTCGGCGGGAAACAGCAGGAGTGTCTTCAGGATCTCGGGGATCTCGACACCCGGCGCCGCGGCCATCCTGTGGAAATCTCCGCTCTGACTGCCCTCGTGCCTTCTGGTCACCTCGGTCGTGACCACCCACTTGCCGCCGGCGCCGACGCCCTTCCAGATCACGTCCTGGTTCTCGGCTGCGTCTTCCACGTACTGGACTTTGAGGGTGCCTGCCGTGCCCGGGGGCACCAGGCTCCCATCCTGAAGGATTGCACGCCACTCGCCAGAGTCCGGCGCCTGGTCCGCCCCGGCCGCCGCGTCGTTGTCCGGGATGATCTGGATCTCACCGTACGAGGTGCGGACCCCGCCGATCATCTGCACGAGGTTGCCGCGCAGACCCCAGATCCCGCCCGCGGTGCCGTCGTGGGTCCAGTGCAGCGGGCCGGTGCCCGTGAGCACCCGCGCGATCCTGCCCGCCTCCTCCTCCACGCCGTAATCCGCCGGGATCGCGCTGCGCACCGGCTCCAGCTCCTTTCCGAAGTGCACGTTGCCATGCGGAACGGTGCCGTTCTTGCGACACCACAGCAGGATGGCGGCCCATTCCGCGTTGGTCATCAGATGCCAACCCGGGCCTTTGCCTTCGCATGCGGCGATGGCCTCATCGAAGGTGATCTCGCCCTTCGGCAGCACGCCAGGCAACGAGTAGGCCAGCCCGTCGTCCATGCTGGCCTCATACTTCGAGAGATAGATCTCGTCGACCTCACGGCCGTTCACGAGGAACGCGGGGTGCACCTCGTCGCTGCCGCCCTCCATGACCTCTGAGATCGCGAACTTCGGGATCCGGACCATGATCGACGGCCTGTCCTTCACGTCGTAGACGACATCGTTGTTGGCCGCGGCGGTCTGCACGGCCAGGCGAAGTGCTTCCTTGCTGTCCATGGGTTCTCCTGTGTCCTTCACTATCGATGCGCGGAGTCGGCGAGGTACGCGGAACGGAAGCCGATGTTGGGGTGCCGGCGATCGCGGTCGCCGTTGCCGCTGAGGTAGAACATCCCTGAGGTCCCCGGCGAGGTGTTGTAGGCCTCGCCGCGGTTGAAGACCTTCTCGTCCCCGCCGCCGTTGAGGAAGGCCTTGCCCTCATGGGCCAGCCCCTCGGTCGGGGACAGCGCGAGCGCGACCAGCAGTTCGGGCACCGCGACCCCGGGCGCCGCCGCGATGTCCGAGAACTCGCAGAAGCGGCACGCGTCCTCCTGCCGGGAGGCGTCGGTGCCGATCGTCCAGGCACCTCCGGAGAAGGAGGGGCCATCATGGCCGAGGCTGCCGCCGCGCTCGCCGGCGAAGACATACCGCAGCGTGCCCGGGGTTCCCGGAGCGACCAGGGTCCCGTCGGGGAGGACGCCCCGCCACTCCTCGGAGTCGCGCTTCTGACTCACGCCCGCCGCCGCGTCGTTGTCCGGGATGATCTGGATCTCGCCGTGCACCGTCCGGACCCCGCCGACCAGCTCGCAGCTGTTGCCGCGCAGCCCCCAGACCCCGCCCACGGTGCCGTCGTGCGTCCAGCCGAGCGGGCCCGTGCCGGTCAGCGTCTGTCCGCGCGCGCCGGGGCCCGGAGCAGGCAGTGCGCTTCGGACGGTCTCGCGGTGGTCCTTGCCTTCGTCGTCGTTTCCGTACGGCAGAGTGCCGTTCTTCCGGCACCACAGCGCGAGCGCCGCCCATTCCGCGTTCGTCATCAGGTGCCAGCCGGGGCCTTTCCCCTCGCACGCCCCGACGGCCTCGTCGAACGAGACGTCGCCGGCCGGGGTGACCGCGGGCAGCGAGTAGGCGAGGCCTTGGCGCAGGCAATTCTCGTACTTCGAGATCCAGATCTCCTCGACTTCGCGCCCAGCGACGATGAAGGCCGGGTGCACGTCGTCAGAGCCGCCGTCGATGACCTCCGAGATCCCGAACTTCGGGATCCGCACCATGATGGACGGCTCTCCGTACATATCCGTGACGACGACGTCGCCCCCTGCGGTCGACTGGACGGCCAGACGCAGCCAGTCGATGTCAGTCACCGGCCGCGCCTCCGTCCCCGAGGATCGGCTCGGTGTCCTCGACGTGGATCACCACGGCCTTGGTCTCGAGATAGGCATCGATCCCTTCGGGGCCCAGCTCACGTCCGATTCCGCTCTGCCCGACACCGCCGAACGGCATCGACGGGTCGGTGCTGTTGTAGGTGTTCACCCAGACCACACCGGCGCGGAGCCGGCTCGCCATCCTGTGCGCACGATTCACGTCGCTCGTCCACACGCCGGCGGCGAGCGCGTACTCCGAGTCGTTGCCGATGGCGACGGCCTCCGCCTCGGTGTCGAAGGGAATCACGCAGGCGACGGGTCCGAAGATCTCCTCGCGGGCGACGCGCATCTCGTTGGAGGCATCCGCGATGATGGTGGGGCGGACGAAGTAGCCGCCGGGGGCGAGCCCCTCGCCGAGGCGGCGATCTGTCGCGATGCGGGCTCCTTCGTCCTCCGCGAGCGCGACGTACCCGCGCACGCGATTGAGCTGATCGAGGTTCGCGAGCGGCCCGATCTGCGTGCCCGGCTCCAGGCTGTCTCCGACGACGAGGGCTTCGGCGCGGCGCGCCAGCGCATCGAGCAGCTCGCGGTAGATCTCCCGCTGTACGAGGATTCGCGACCCGGCCGTGCAGTTCTGGCCCATGTTTCCGAAGATCCCCCGTGCGACGACCTCCGCGGCCCGGTCGAGATCGGCGTCGTCGAAGATGATGTTGGGGCTCTTGCCGCCGAGTTCGAGCGCGATGTTCTTGAGATTGGACTCGGCGGCGCCGCGCATCACCTTCCGTCCCACGACCGTGCTCCCGGTGAACGCGACTTTGTCGATGCCCGGATGCCGGACGATCGCTTCCCCGACCTCGGAGCCCAGCCCGGTCACGACGTTGACCACGCCGTCGGGCACCCCAGCCTCTTGGAGGAGATCGCACAGGTACAACGCGCTGAGCGAGGTGTGCTCCGACGGCTTCAGGACCATGGTGCACCCCGCGGCGAGCGCCGGGGCGAGCTTGTACGCGACCATCAGCAGCGGGAAGTTCCAGGGCACGATCATCCCGCAGACGCCAACGGGTTGGCGCAGCGTCATGCCGAACGCCTGGGGAAGCGTCAGATCGCGCGTCTGACCTGAGATCTTGGTGGCCCAGCCGGCGTAGTAGCGGAAGATCTCGGCGGTTCCGGGGATGTCGCCGTTCCGCGTCGGGGTGATCGGCTTGCCGCTGTCGAGCGACTCCAGCTGCGCCAAACGGTCGCGGTGCTCGACGATCAGCGCGGCGATGCGCCACAGGATCTCGCCGCGCGCGTCGGGACTCGTCCTCCGCCACTGCCCGCCAAGGGCCTTCTCGGCGGCCGCCACCGCGATGTCGACGTCATCCGCCGTGCCGCGAGCGATCAGGGCGTGCTGGCGCCCCGTGGCCGGGTCGAGTGACGGGAGCCCCTGCGCGACCCCTCGTTCCCGCCAGCGTCCGTCGATGAACAAGCGTGGCGGCGCCTCGAGGGTGCTGCGCACCTGGGGGAAGAGCTCGGGTCGCGTCATCATCGCCTCCTGTCGGTCCAGATCAGTGCTCGGCTCGTGGGCGGTCGAAGTCCGGGCACTCCGCCGACTCGTCGAACATCCTCTCCAGTCTCTCCAGATCCGCAGCGGAGAACCCCTGCTCCTTGAACCCGTTGATCACGAGCTCCCAGTAGTAACGCGGGGGTCGCTGCCGGATGCCGGGATCGCTCATGGCATAGCTGAAGCAGTCGTAGTGGGCGCCGTCGTCGCCGAGCACGGTCAGGAACACGAGGTCGTAGTCAGGGGCCTGCTCGCCCAGACGCTCGTCCGCGACCTCGAGCACCTCTCCGCGGGCCACCTTCCCGAAGGTGCCGACATCGGCGAGGTGGCTCCAGCCCCGGTCCGAGCGACCGCGCACCGACCGGAACTGGGTCTCGTGGTTCACGGCGCTGGCGTGCGTGACCCGCGCGGCCTCGGGCAGGGCACGACGCAGCTCTTCCTCCAGCAGCAGCGTGCCGTATGCGAAGTAGTACATGTGATCTGTCTCCCTATGACTCGTCGGCCCGGACGTCCAGCACAGTGCTCACCGCGCGTCCCTCGCCAGGAACTTCCGCATCTCGCGTTGCGGCTCTCCGGAGGCGTACGCCTCACGGTGGATCGCCTTGGCTGCGGCGAAGGCAGCGCTCATCGCCTCAACCTCGAGGCTGCGCAGATGGCGCTTCGTCAGTCGTATCGCGCCGGGCGGCAGCTCGGCGAGCTTGCGCGCGAGGGCCCGGGATTCCTCCAAGACCGTGCCGGGCGCCGCGAGACGGCTGAGGAGGTCGAGGCGATGTGCGGTCGTGCCGTCGACCAGCTCGCCGGTCAGGACGAACTCGGCGGTCTTCGCGCGGCCGAGGATGCCCGACATCGCCCACACGCCCGTGATGCTCGGGATCCCGGAGCGCACCTCTGGCTGCCCCATGCGCACCTCGGCGGACCCCACACGCAGGTCAGCGAGCAGCGCGAACTGGAATCCCGACCCGGCGGCCACTCCGTTGACCGCGGCGATCGTGACCTGGTCCATCCCCAGCACCGCCGTGTAGAGGCGCTCGAAGCCGTCGATCCAGGCATCCGCCGCCTCGTGATCCTCCGGATCGATGTGCGCGGTCTCCGCGAGGTCCTGTCCTGCGCAGAACGCGCGCCCCGCTCCGGTGAAGATCACCGCCCGGACGGTCTCATCACCCCGCAGGGACTCGATGCACTCCACGAGGGACTCGCGCATCGCGCTCGTCCAGGCGTTGAGCTTCGCCGGACGGTTAAGGGTGATGACGACGATCTCGCCGTCCCGTTCACACTCGATGTCGGACATGGGATCCCTTCGGCACACGATCACCTCTCCCAGAGATCTCAACAACGCGTGCGTCGATCTGTCCAACATCAAGACTTGATCGACGTCATACCAACTTGATGTCGCCCAGAGGGCTCGGCCCGCGCGGCAAGCTGCTAGATTCCTAGCTACGGGGAAGGCGAGACCCCGGCCGCGAGAATCCGGGCGTGAGCAAACGACTACGGGGTCTCTGACACGACACTCCGGCACATCTGACCACACTCATTGGGGTCCTGTGCGAGCAGTCCGAACCGTCCCCTCGGCCCGCGGCGTCGTCGCGCGCTCAGAGGGCTTCAGAGAGGTTTCGCTTCCATGCCAGACGTCATTCCGAACGTGGATACCGGCTTCATCACGACCTTCGTCGAACTGTCCCGCACCGAACCCGATCGGACCTTCCTGACCTTCGACGGGGTCCCGTACACGTTCGCGCGCATCGCCGCGGAGGCGGATGCCTTCGCCCACTGGCTGCGATCGCGGGGAGCGGCGCCCGGAGACCGTGTCGCGCTCATGATGCGCAACTCCCCGTCGGTGGTCGCCATGATCTTCGGCCTCGCGAAGGCCGGCGTGTTGTGGGTCCCGATCAACCCCCAGCAGCGGGGCCCAGGCCTGAGCTATCTGCTGGCGCACAGCGATCCACGCGTGGTGATCGTCGACGACGAGCTGTGCGGACGCCTCGACGAGAGCCTCCTCCCCGCGGATGCACAGCTCGTGCCTGCATCGGAACTGAACGACGCGGTGTTCTCGAATGCCGGGCACGACGACCGCCCCCCGTTCACCGAAGCACCCCCCAGCCCCGACGAGCTGCTCGCACTGATGTACACCTCGGGCACGACGGGTCCCCCCAAGGCCGTCATGGTCACCCATCGGATGCTGCGAATAGCCGCCGAGGGAACGCTCCGCGTGTCGCGCGCGGACGACGGCGCCGTCTTCTTCGTCTGGGAGGCGCTGTACCACGTCGGCGGCGCCCAGTTGCTCGTGCTCCCCCTCCTGCGCGACGTCCGGCTGGCGATGGTCGCCCGGTTCAGCGCGAGCACCTTCTGGCGTCAGGCCGCCGAGGCCGGTGCCACGCACATCCACTATCTGGGCGGCATCCTGCAGATGCTCCTCGCGCAGCCCGCCTCCGACGCGGATCGTTCGCACGGCGTGCGCGTGGCCTGGGGGGGAGGATGTCCCACCGCCGTCTTCGAGGCGGTCCGCCGGCGTTTCGGCCTCGAGATCTACGAGTGCTACGGGATGACGGAGACCTCCAGCATCGCCTCTGTCGCCGACGGCAGCGAGGGCGGCGTGATCGGGCGTGCACTTCCATGGTTCGACATCTCGGTCAGGAACGAACGCGACGAGATCGTCGCCGCCGGCGAGCGGGGCGAGATCACGATCGGCGCACGCCTGGACGGTGCGCTGTTCGGCGGCTACTACCACGACGCAGAGGCGACGCGGAAGGCGCTGCGCGGGGGTCTCATGCGCACGGGCGACCTCGGATCCTTCGACCATCGCGGCGTGCTCAGGTTCCACGGCCGGCTGACCGAGAACCTGCGCTGCCGGGGGGAGAACGTCTCCGCCTGGGAAGTCGAGCACGTCGTCACCGAGCACCCGCTCGTCGAGGAGGCCGCCGTCATCGGGGTCGAGGCCGAGATCGGCGAGCAGGAGATCAAGCTCTTCGTCAAGCCCATGGAGGGCGTCCGGCTCGACCCCGCCGCACTCGTGGCCTGGCTGCAGCCGCGTCTCGCCAAGTACCAGCTGCCCCGCTACGTCGAGATCGTCGCCGACTTCGAGCACACGCCGAGCCAGAGAATCCGCAAGCATCTGCTGAACCCGTCGACGCACGGGGTGTGGGACCGCCAGCAGCAGCGCTCGAACAGCGCGTCTATAGTCTGAGCCCATGGAGCTGCATCACCTGCGCTACTTCGTCGCGGTGGCAGAGGAACGCCACTTCGGGCGCGCCGCGCGGCGTCTGCACGTCACCCAGCCACCCGTGTCGCAACGGGTCAAGGACCTCGAGAACGAGCTCGGCCTGCAGCTGCTCGAGCGCAACGCGCAGGGGGTGCTGCTCACCGAGGCCGGCGCAGTGCTGCTCGAGCACGCACGCAACATACTGCGCGAAGTGGACTCCGCGACGCTCGCGATGCAGCGCATCCGTCGAGGACCGCTCGGCGAGCTCCGGGTAGGCTTGCCGCCCGACACCGAGCTGCCGACGCTGCGCACCATCATCGACACGTTCACTGCCGCCATGCCGGACGTGCTGCTGCGCATCAGCGAGCTCACGACGAACGACTCGATCGCCCGCCTTCGCAGCGGCGAGGTGGACATCGCGGTCGTGCGCCGTCCGGTCGACGGGGTCGGTCTCGAGTCGAGCGACGTCGTCTCCTGCCCGATGGGGGTGTGGATCTCGCGAAAGAACCGGCTGGCGGAGCAGAGCAGCATCCATCTGTCGGAGTTGAAGGACAGCCCTCTCGTCATCTTCCAGCGGAGCATGGCTCCGGCGGTGTACGACCAGATCCTGATCGCCTGCCGCGACGCCGGCTACCTTCCCGCCACGATCCATCACGTCCGCAGCAGGTCGTTCGCCTGGGGCCTGGTGGAGACCGATCTCGGCGTGCACCTCAACTCGGGGTCGATCGAGGCTCCCGCCGAGAGCGTGGTCTTCAAGCCGCTCGAAGGCGACCCGCTCGCGTGGCTCTCCGCGGTCATGTGGATGCCGCGCCGCCGCACCGACGTCACGGACGCCTTCGTGACCGCAGCCCTTCGCGGGCTGGTCGCCGGCGGCTACCGGCACACCGATCCGGCACCCTGACCCCGGGCACCCCGGTCCCGGTCAGTCCGACGGCACGATCGAGTGCGCACCGGGGAGCCAGTGGCAGAACACGCGGTCGCCGACGCCGTGTCGCTCCCGGCGGCCGCTGGTGAGAGCGACGAGCTGGGGACCGTCGGCGAGCCGGACGGTGACGTTCTGTCCCGAACCGAGATACTCTACCGCGACGACGACTCCGGGATGGCACGGTACACCCTCGACCTCCGCCGCCGTCAGTACACAGTCCTCTGGACGGCTGACCACGCTGGTACTGCCGACGACGGGCTCCCCCGCGGAGCGCGGGAGCGTGAAGGCGAAGCCGTCGGTCTCGATCGCGAGCTCACCCGAGGGCTCCGGGCTCACCCGCGAGATCGGCCACACGTTGGCCGCTCCGAGGAACGTGGCCGCCCAGACCGACGCCGGGTGCTCGTACACGTCGCGGGGCGTGCCCTGCTGCACGATCCTGCCGTCGCGGAACAGCACGATGCGATCCGACATCGTCATCGCCTCCTCCTGATCGTGCGTCACGTACAGGGCAGGGACGTCGATCGACTGCTGGATGCGACGGATCTCTCCTTGCAGTTCCTTTCGCAGCGCGCGGTCGAGCGCGCCGAGCGGCTCGTCGAAGAGCAGGATGTCGGGGTCGAAGACGATCGCGCGGGCCAGTGCGACCCGCTGCGCCTGACCGCCTGAGATCTGCGCGGGCAGTTTGTCTGCGTGCTCGAGCAGGCGCACCGTGCGCAACGCCTCGAGAACCCGGCGCTCCTTCTGCGCTTTCGGCTCGCGGCGGATCTCGAGGGGGAAGGCGACGTTCTTCGCGACGGTCTTGCTCGGAAACAGCGTGTAGCTCTGGAACACCATCCCGATGTTGCGCGTGTGGGTGGCTGCATGGGAGACATCCTTCCCGTTGATCCGCACCGTCCCCTTGTAAGGGGCGAAGGCACCGGCGACGAGGTTGAGCAGCGTGGTCTTGCCAGATCCGCTCGGGCCGAGCAACGTCACGAACTCTCCCTGCTCCACCGTGAGCGAGACGTCCGCGACGGCGGTGTGGGACCCATAGCGGACGGTCACGTCCTCCAGTGCGATGGCAGGTTCGGAGGACGGCATCATCGGGCCTTTCGGACGGGGTCGACGGTGGCGGACAGCAGCGCGGCCGTCCGGGCGCGCTGCGCACGGAGGACGACGCCATGAAGCGCCCGCAGAGCCGGGACCATCAGCGTGCACACGAGCGCGACGGTGAACAGCAGGCTGCCGACGGCGGGCAGGATCGGGTCGGACTGATAGAGCAGGTAGGAATACATCCGCGCCGGAAGGACTTGCGAGCCGCCGACGCCGATGAACACGGCGAAGGTGACCTCGTCGAACGCGGACGCGAACGAGACGACGATCGCCGAGAGGATCGGGATGATCATCTCGGGGAGCAGCACCTTGCCGACGATGCGCGCGGGCTTCGCACCCAACGAGCTCGCAGCGAACCACAGGTTGGGTCCGAGCCGACCGAACGCGTTCACCATCAGGGCGACGGCGATGGGCATGGCCGCGGCGGCGTCGGCGAGCGCGAGCAGGTTCGGATCCCCGAGGAGCTCCAGTTTGAGCATGATCGTGAACAGCCCGGTCGCGACGATGATGCTGGGCACGAACAGCGGAAGCATCGACGTGAACCACAGCAGCGAGCCCATCGCGGCGTAACGGTACTGCAGGAGCCCGAGCAGCACGGCGCCGACCACGGTGACCAGCGAAGCCGCGGTCGCGACCCGCAGCGACAGCGCGAACGCGTCGCTCCAGCCGGAGTTGGCGAACAGTTGCGCATACCACTCCAGCGTGAACCCCTTGGGGGGGAAACTCAGGATCCGGCTCTCGGAGAAGCTGGCCGGGACGACCACGACCAGCGGGAACAGCAGGAAGCCGATGAACAGGGCCGCGTAGAGATAGACGCCCACCGACTTCACGCCGCGCAGAGCGCGTCTCACCGCGACGCCCCCCTGTGTGCGATGCCACCGACGAGTGCAGGCGCGGCGGCAGCACCCGAGCGCCCCATGAGCCGAAGGCCCGCCAGGAGGACGACCGTGAGGAACGCGATCATGAGCACCCCGGCAGCGGATGCGCGGGAGGCTCCGTTCATCGCGTCGGTCGTGAGCACGCTGTTCATCAGCTGGCCGAACATCGCGTCGTCGGGACCGCCCAGCACCGCAGGGATGACGAACGTCCCGATGGAGCCGGAGAACACGATGAGCACCGCGAACACCAAGCTCCCCTTGAACTGCGGCCAGTAGGCGTGCCAGAAGGACTGCAGGGCGTTGGCCCCGAGACTGCGGGCCGCAATGATCAGGCTCCGGTCGATCCCCTTCATCCCGGCGTAGAGCACCATCGCCGCGATCGGGATGAACACCTGCACCATGGACACCAGCACCGCCGACCGCGAGTAGAGCAGATCCAGCGGTGCCTCGATGAGCCCGGCATTCATGAGCAACGCGTTCACGAACCCGTTGCGCGCCAGCAGGATCTGCCAGGCGAGGGTGCGCGTCAGTACCGAGAGCGTGAAGGCGAGCGCCATGCCCAGGAAGAACACGTTCGCGAACCACCCTCCCCGCTTGGCGACGAAGTTGCACACGGGCAGCGACACGAGGATCGTGATCACCGTCGTCCAGACGGACACGATCACGGTGGTGCCGATGGAGCGTGAGAACGGCAGCTGGAACAGATCGAGGTAGTTCTGGACGCTCCACCGTCCGTCGACCTGCAGCGACTGGACGATCGCCATCGCCAGGGGAACGGCGAAGAACAGCCCGACCAGGGCGACTGCCGGCACGGACAGGACCAGCCTGGTAACTCGATCGCTCATCGCTTCGTCTCACGCTCCATCGACCGGCCGATCAGCCTCCGAAGCCGCCGGTGGCCTTCCAGGCGTCCCAGCGCTCCTGCAGTTCCTCAGAGTTGTCGACCCACCACTGACGTTGCTCCGCGGTGGCGGTGAACATCGTGAGGATCTGCTCGACCTGCGCCGCCTGCTCGTCGTCGAGGTAGTCGACGATGTCCTTGTTTCCCGCACCGTAGCCGAACAGCTCGAAGAACTCGGCCTGGCGCTCCGCATCCTGCATGTAGTGCAGCAGCGCCTCCGCTGCCCGCGGGTGCTCGGCATTCTTCAGGATGTACCAGTCGTAGCTCAGCGAGTCGCCGCCCGCGGCCCAGTTGATCTCGATCGGCAAGCCGTCCTTGATGCCGCCGAGTCCCCGGCCGGTGCTCGCCCACGCGGCGACGAAGTCTCCGCTGCCGACCCCCTGAACGGGCTGGTCGGACTGGGTCGTGAACGTACGGATCGCCGGCTTGAGCTTCTCAAGCGTCGCAAACGCCTCATCGACCTTGTCCCAGCTCATCGGGTAGAGGGTGTCCATCGTGTATCCCGACCCGAGCAGGGCCATCACCACCGAGGTACGGGCGACGTCCTGGATACCGCGCGGGCCTGGATATTCGTCCGCGTTGAAGAAGTCAGCCCAACTCGACAGCCCGTCCGGGAACTCGTCCGTGTTGGTGAGCATCAGGTACACGACCGCGTAGCCCCAAGCGCCGTAGTCACCGTAAGAACCTTCGATCATCTGGCCCTCGTACGCGTCCCAGAAGTCGTCCGGGAGCTCATGGAAGATGCCGGCCTGCACACCGAGCGTGAACTCCTCGGGGCTGTAGGTGTTGCCGAGGTCGAACGGGGCGCTCTCCACCTCGGCGAACTGCGTGAGCTGAGCGAAGGTACGCGTGGTCATGTCGAATCGCTCGACCGTCACACCGCACTCCTCCTCGAAGTCGTCCCAGAACGCCTCCTCGAGCGCATCGGCGATCGTGCCACCCGTGGTGTTGACCACGACGCTCTCCTCCAACGGCTCGTCCGCCGTCCCCGGATAGCAGGTGGTCCGTCCCTCGCTGATGGAGGAGTCCTCCGCTGCGGGCGAACAGGCACTCAGCACCGCGGTGAGCAGCACGAGGGAGCCCGCGATTCCACCGACCTTCCATCGTCTGGCTGTGCGTGAACTCATGATGATTGTCCCTTCCGGAGCATTGTTGTCATGCGGGTGCTGCATCGGGCGATCGAGCGTCGACAGCGGGCCTGAAGAACATCGGCCTGAGCATCGGGGCGCCGAGTTGCTCCATTCTCCGCACGGCGCCGGAAGGGCGTCTAATAGCAAATCACTTAGGTCGCGATCTCTTCCCGCACCTGGGCCGAAGCCGGACGGGTAGCCTTCTCACGCAAGCTCTGAGTCCGTCTCCAAGGACGCGCGGCCGAGCTTGCATCATCCTCGGGAAATGCTGGTGATCGGCATCACGAGGTACGATCAGGGACCTATTCGCTGACGGCACCAGGCGGTGCTGTCGCCGACCCACAGCAGCGGCTCGTCCGCAGCCCGCAAGTGGACCACGATGCCGAGCGGGCTTAGGCAACGGACGAGGACGGAAGCCGGACCGCGACGAGTCGGCACTCGGGCTCCTTTGCCGGGAATCGCCGCCGGTTGTCGCCAGAGGAACTGCGGCGTGAGCCCACCTGCTCGCAGGCGCCGTCCACATCACCGCAACGAAATGCGCGAGGCCGCCCTTTCGGACGGCCTCACGCATCTGGTTGCGGGGACAGGATTTGAACCTGCGACCTCTGGGTTATGAGCCCAGCGAGCTACCGAACTGCTCCACCCCGCGGCACAAGGAGAGAGCCTAGCATGGATGCCGGCCCCTGCCGACCACCCGCGAGTGGTCGTATATCCGCCCCAAACAGCCAGTCTTGGGTCTGATATACGACTACTCGCGGGGAGGGCGAGGGGTCAGCCGAGGGCGGCGATCGCGGCCTCGACGGCCTCCTGCATCCGCTGGTCGGCCTCGGCGGCGGCGACCAGGTCGCCGGCCGCGTAGGCCGCGGTGCGTTCGGCGAGCGCCTGCTGGTAGTCCTCCAGCGCCTGACTGAGGGCGGCGTTGTCGGTCGTGGTGCCACTGTCCGTGCCGTCGTCCGCACCGTCGTCGCTTCCGGCATCCGTGCCGCCGTCGCCGCCTGAGCCGTCGCTCTCCGCGCCCGCGTCACCGCCGGTCACGCCCGAGTCGCCCTCGAAGATGGAATCGAGAGCCTCGTCGAGGGTGTCCTCGAAGGCCACCTCGTCACCGAAGGCCACCAGCACCTTGCGCAGCAGCGGATAGCTCGTCTCGCCCGTGGAGGCCACGTACACCGGTTGCACGTACAGCAGGCCGCCGCCGACCGGCACGGTCAGCAGGTTCCCGAGCGTCACCTTGCTGCCCTGCTGGTTGAGCAGGTTGAGCTCGGAGGCGACGGTCGCGTTCGAGTTGAAGTTCGACTGCACCTGCCCCGGCCCCGGCACGGTGTCCTGGGTCGGCAGCACGAGCAGCGTGAGCTTGCCGTAATCCTCCCCGGGATCGGCGTTCGCGGCGAGATAGCCGGTGAGCACGCTCTGCCCCGCATCGGTGGACTGCTTCTGCGGGATGTAGGTCGAATAGATGGAGAACGAGGGCGAGTCCTCGTCGGGCATCTGCATCGTGAGGTAGTACGGCGGCTGGGTCGTCGGCGAGGTGGTCGACCCGGTCGGGTCGTTCGGCGTCGCCCAGGCGTCGTCGCCCGAGTAGAAGGTGCCAGCGTCGTCGACGTGGAAGGTCTGCAGGATCGCGCGCTGCGCCTTGAACAGATCGGCCGGGTAGCGCACGTGCGCGGTCAGCTGCTCGCTCATCTCGGAGGCCGGCTTGAGGGTTGCGGGGAAGATCTTCTGCCAGGTCTGCAGCAGCGGGTCCTCGGTGTCCCAGGCGTAGAGGGTCACACTGCCGTCGTAGGCGTCGACGGTCGCCTTCACGGAGTTGCGGATGTAGTTGATGTCGTCGAGCGGATACTCCGGGCTCGGGGTGTCGGTGTCGGCGATCATCGACGACAGCTGCTGGATGCTCGAGTACGGGTAATCGGCCGTCGTCGTGTAGCCGTCGACGATCCACACCAGGCGGCCGTCGACGACGGCCGGGTAGGTGTCGGTGTCGAGCGTGAGGTACGGCGCCACCTTCGACACGCGCTCGAGCGGGTCACGGTCGTACAGGATCTGCGACTGGCTCGTCACCGCATCCGACAGCAGCAGGTCGGCCGACTGGAACTTGATCGCGTAGACGAGCTTCTTGACGACGTCGTCGAGCACCGGCCCGCCGTCGCCGTCGAAGGTGTAGGTGGCCGCGTTCGTGTCGCTCTGGTCGCCGCCGCGCGGGTAATCGATCTCGATCGGCGTCGAATCCTTCGGGGCGCCGACGATGGAGTACAGCGGCGAGTTCTCGCCGAAGTAGACGCGCGGCTCGTAATCGCCGAGTTCGCCGGTGGAGGGGATGCCCGACTCGAGGAACTCGGGGGTCCCGTCGGCGGCGCGCTTGTTGCCGTATGCGGCGACCACGCCGTAGCCGTGCGTGTAGACGAGGGTGTTGTTGTACCAGCTCTGGTTGCTCTGCCCCTCCTGGTTGAGCTCGCGCACCGCGATCACGGTGTCCTGGTTCTGCCCGTCGATCTCGTAGCGGTCCACGTCGAGGTGGGTCTGGAACTGGTAGTACTGCTTGACGCGCTGGAGCTGGCGGAAGGTGTCGCTCACGACCGCGGGGTCGAGGATGCGGATGCTCGCCGTCGTCTGCGCGTCCTCACGCAGCTGCCCTGCCGTCGCGGTCGTGACGGCGTCGTAGTTGACGACGTCGATGTTCTCGAGGCCGTAGCCGGTGCGCGTGGCGTCGATGGAGCGCTGGATGTACTCCGCCTCGAGCTGCTTGGCGTTCGGTTCGACGGTGAAGCGCTGCACGATCGCGGGGTAGACGGTGCCGATGACGAGGCTCGACACGAGCAGCAGGCCGGTTCCGATGAGCGGCAACCGCCACCGGCCGACGACTGCGGTCACGACGAACAGCACCGCGACGAGCCCGGCGATGCCCGCGAGGATGGCACGCCCGGGGATGCCGGCATTGACATCCGTGTACGTCGCACCGGTCACGACGCCCGTGTCGTCGGTGAGGGTCGAGAACTGGTCGAGCCAGATGCTGACGCCCTGCAGTGCCACGTAGACCGCCGCGGTGAGCGCGATCTGGATGCGCGCCGGGCGGGTCACCCGCACCTCGCGGCCGTTGATGCGGATGCCGCCGTACAGATAGTGCGTCGCGATCGCCGCGATCCCAGCGATGAGCACGACCGCCGAGGCGTAGGCGACGACGCCGCGGTAGAACGGCAGCTCGTACACGAAGAACGAGATGTCCAGCCCGAACTGCGGGTCGAGCGTCCCGAACTCGGTCCGGTTGAGGAACTGCAGCACGGTCGCCCACCTGGCGGCGGTCGAGACGCCGACGAACAGCCCCAGCAGCACCGGGATGCCGACCATCGCCAGGCGGCGCAGCGGCTCGATGACCTGCTGATAGCGGTCGAGCTGCGAGTTGAGCTTCTGGTAGAGCGGTCGCGAGCGGAACGCGATGACGATGCTCGCCCACATGGTGAGCGCCATGGCTGCGAAGCCCACGAGGAACATGACCGCGATCGCCCACCACTGGGTGGTGAGCACCGAGAGGTAGCCGAGCTGGTCGAACCACAGCACATCGGAGTAGAGGTAGGCGAAACCCAGGAACCCCACGACGAGCGCGGCGAGAATCGCGACGACGATCGCGACGGTGCCGCGGCCTCGGGAGTGGACGGCGGTGCTGCTGGCGGATGACACGGCTGAGGCTCCTGCGGGTCAGCGGGGGCAAGGGAAGAACCCCGCGGCTCCGCACCATCCTACGGTCGCGCCGCTGGGGAGGTTCTGGGAAGGGGCGCCCCGCGTCAGCCGCAGCGGGCGAAGCCGTCGGTCGAGGATCCGTCGCCGATCGCCTCGACAAGGTCGATCGCCTGCTCGAGGGTCGACACCGAGAACACCTCGAGCCCGTCGGGGATGCTCCCCACCACCTCCGAGCAGTTGTCGGCGGGCGCGAGGAACCACTCGGCCCCGGCATCCCTCGCCCCGATCATCTTCTGACGGATGCCGCCGATCGCCCCGACCTCACCCGCGGCGTCGATGGTGCCCGTTCCGGCGATGTGCTCGCCGCCCGTGAGGGCGCCGGGCGTGAGGGTGTCGTAGATGCCGAGGGCGAACATCATGCCGGCGCTCGGGCCGCCGACGTCGCCGAGGTTGATGTCGACCTGGAACGGGAAGGTGTAGCTCTCGAGGGGCACGACGCCGATGATGGGGGTGTCGTCGTCGGCCGATCTGGCGACGGTCGTCACCTCGACGGTGCTCTCGCTGCCGTCGCGCCGGATGTCGATCGCGAGCACGGCGCCGACCCCGGCATCCGCGATCGCCGAGCGCAGCTCCGCGTCGCTCGCGACGGCGGTGCCGTCGATCGCCAGCAGCTCGTCGCCGGGCTCGAGCACGCCGTCTGCGGGGGTGCCGACCGAGACCGAACCCACCGAAACGCCCGTCTGGTAGGCGATGCCGAGCTCGCCGAGCGCTGCCGCGACGGCCGACTGCTGCGACTGCTGCATGTCGAGCGCGCTCTCCTCGTCGGCCTCCTCGTCGCTCTGGCCCTCCGGATAGACGAGGTCGATGTCGGTGAGCTCGCGCGAGGGATCGAGCCAGGCGACCAGCACGTCGAACCAGTCGATCGGATCGTCGCGCGAGCCATCGAGGTAGACGGTGAGCAGGTCGAGGCTGCCGTCGGTCGGGAAGGTCTGGGCCCCGTCGACCGAGATCACCGGCACCTCCTCGCCGTCGAGCTCGGTCGTCCCGAGGGTGTCGTAGACGGGCCCCGGCCGCTCCACGACGTAGGGAGCCGGCGAGATGCCGACGATCAGGATCGCGAGCACCGCGGCGAGCAGGACCCCTTGAACGATGACGACGGTGCGGCGGCGGGCGCTGCTCGTGCCGTCGGCGTCTGCCGTCACCTGGACCTCCGTGTTCGCTGCGGGCGCAGCCGGGACGGGCTCAGCCTAGGCGAGAAGTCCGGTGCTGCCCTGGGAGGGGCGACTAGCGTGGGAGTCATGGCAGACGAGCCCGGCCCCGGCGAGCCGCAGGATCCGGGTGAGGAGTTCCGCGACATGCTGCGCGACTTCCTCGCCGGCAACTCCGAGCTGGACCCCGCCCAGCTCGCGAGCGCGGCGGGGCTGCCCAACGACCCCGAGCTCGTGCAACGCCTCATCGGCCAGTTGCAGCAGGCGCTGCAGCACTCGGGCGACGGCATCGACTGGTCGCTCGCCCAGGAGCAGGCGACCGCGCTCGCCGCGCGCTCGGCCGTCGCATCCACCCCGGCCGAGGTCGCGTCGCTCGAGCAGGCGCTGCACGTCGCGGCGCTCTGGCTCGACGAGGCCACCGACATCGCGCATCTCACGACCGAGCCCGCGCTGCTGACCCGCGCCGGCTGGGCGGAGGCGACCATGCCGGTGTGGACGCAGCTCGCCGAACCGGTCGCGTCGTCGATCGCGTCCGCGCTCACCGCGGTGCTCGAGGAGCAGGCGCCGGAGGAGCTCACGAGCATGCTCGGCGACGCTGGCCGTCTCATGCGCAACGTGGGCGGCACCCTGTTCGCGATGCAACTCGGCCAGGTGGTCGGGCAACTGGCGCAGGAGGTCGTGTCGGGCGGCGACATCGGCATCCCGCTGCTCGACGGCGAACAGCGGCAGGCGGCGCTCGTGCCGCAGAACCTCGACGGTTTCGCAGTGGGCCTCGAGATCCCCGCCGACGAGGTGCGGATCTACCTCGCCGTGGGGGGGGTCGCGCACGCCCGCCGGGGCCGGCCCGCGAAGTGGCTGCGGCTGCACCTGCTGACGCAGATCACCGATTACGCGCGCGGCATCCGCATCGACACGGGCCCGCTCCAGGAGCTCGCGGCCGACTTCGACCCGCAGAACCCGGAGGCGCTGCGCGAGGCGATGACGAGCGGCAGGCTCATCCCGCCGAAGACCCCGGAGCAGATCGCCGCGCTGCACCGGCTCGAGACGATCCTCGCGCTCGTCGAGGGCTGGGTCGACGTCGTCACGGCCGCCGCGACCGCGCGCCTCCCGAAGTCGGAGGCGATCGCCGAGACGGTCACGCGGCGGCGGGCGGCGGGCGGCCCGGCCGAGTCGGCCTTCGCGAGCCTCGTCGGGCTCGAGTTGCGCCCCCGTCGGCTGCGCGAGGCGGCGGCGATGTGGCGGGCCGTCACGGATGCCGTGGGGGCGGGAGCGCGCGACGCGCTCTGGGCGCACCCCGACATCATCCCGGCCGACACCGACATCGATGATGCGACGCTCCTCATCGCTCGGCTCACCGGTGACGAGCCGGTCGAGGACGACGTCGACCGGGCGCTGCAGGATCTGCTCGACGACTCCACGGGTGAGCGCCCCCGCGAGGACTGAGGGGCACCCCGGCGCTACAGTGTGCTCGTGACGACGGAGCGAGCTGGCATCGATCTCGACCGCCGCGACCTGACCCTCGATCTGGCGCGGGTGTTCTGCGTGCTGATCGTCGTGGTGGTGCACCTGCTGTTCGTGGGCGTCGGCCCGGACCCCGACGGCGGTCTCGTGGTCAGCCGCCCGCTCGAGGAGCTGCCGTCGTTCTGGGCCGCGACCTGGGTCGGGCAGGTCATGCCGCTGTTCTTCGTCGTCGGCGGCTTCGCGACGGCCACCTCGCTGCGCAGCGCCCACCGGCGTGCCGCCTCGGCCGGGATCGACGCCGGCGCCTCCGATCGCCTCTTCGCGCACACCCGGATGCTGCGGCTGGCCCGCCCCGCCCTGCCGCTCCTGGTGTTCCTCGCCATCGCCCTCGGCGCCGCGACCCTCGCGGGCGTCGACCCAGGGCTCCTGCGCGCGGTCGCGACGGGCGTCGGCAGCCCGCTGTGGTTCCTCGGGGCCTACCTCATCTGCCAGCTCGCGGCACCCTTCCTGCATGGCCGTCACGAGCGTGCCCCGCGTGCGACGCTGCTCGTGCTCGCGCTCGCCGTCGTCGCGGTCGACGTGGCCCAGTTCTCGATCCCCGGCATCCCGCTCGACCCGGCCGGGGTGAGCATCCTGGGCTACCTCAACCTGCTGTTCGTGTGGCCGCTCGTGCAGCAGCTCGGCTTCTGGTACGCGGACGGATGGTTCGCCCGGCGCGCCACCTGGCAGCTCGCGCTCATCGCGCTCGGGTGCTGGGCGAGTCTCGTGCCGCTCACGGTGTGGGGCCCATACGCGCGCGACATGCTCACCAACCTCAACCCCCCGACCGCGCCGCTCGTGGTGCTGGGGCTCGGGCAGGCGGCGCTCCTGCAGCTGCTCAAGCGCCCGCTCACCGCGCTCATGCGCACGCGGGCGCTGCGCGGGATCGTGTTCGTCGTGGGCTCGCGGCTCATGACCATCTACCTGTGGCACCTCCCGCTCATCCTCGCGATCGCGGGTCTCGGCCTGCTGCTTCCGGGGGCCTCGCCCTCGCCGGGCGCGACGGCCTGGTGGGCGACGCGGCCGCTCGTCTTCCTGCTCGTGCTGGGGCTGCTGCTCCTGCTGTCGATCCCGCTCGCGCGGTTCGAGCGGCCGGTTCCCGTCGAGCGTCCGGCCGGGTTCGCTGTGCTCGCACTCGCGGGGGTCGCGGCGATCGCGCCGATCGTCGTCATCACGATCGCGGGCCTCGACCTGCCGCTCGCGATCACCGCCGCGGCGGGGTACGCCCTCGCGCTCGTGCTGTTGTTCGCGCCTCAGAATCCGAAGTCGGCGCCGCCGAAGTCGACGGAGCCGAGGTCGGCATCCGTCGTGGAGTCGCCTGCGGTGCCACCGGTGCCGGATTCCGCCTCGGCGTAGCCGGCGTCCCACGGGAGGAAGGCGCTCACGAGCGCCGAGCCGACCACGTAGCCGGCGACGGTGCCCAGCATCGAGCTCGCCAGCATCGACCCGAAGCCAGGGCCTCCCGGCGTCACCCCGGCGGTGCTGCCGGACATCGAGCGCTCGAGGGACCCCGGCTGGCGCAGCTCGGCGCGCGTCGCGGCACGGGCGAGGGTCGCGGGTTCGCTCGAGAGCGGACGCTCCCCGGTTCCGGCTCCGCGGCTCAGCTCCTCGTAGATGAGGGCGCGCTGACTGTCGGTGAGCCGCGCGAACGCCTCGGCGTGCACCTGCTCGAGCGTCTCGGGCGGGGCGGTGCGCAGCAGATAGCGGTAGCGCTCGATCGCCCGTTCGTCCTCCGTGCGAGCGGCGGGCGCGACGGGCGGATCCGTCCGCGTCTGCGACTGCTCGGTGCCGAAGAGCCGTTCCAGGAATCCCATGAGTTTCCTCCGCTCCTCACGCTACGAACCCGTCCTGGGCGGTCGCTGGGACGACCCTGGGCTTCGGGTGTCAAACGCTGCAGCG
>JASGGJ010000027.1:0-27811 GCA_047605085.1 Protaetiibacter sp. | reverse complement strand
GGGGATCGAGTAGCGCCGCGGGCGCGTGTCGGAATCAGCACCGAAGCGCGTCGCCTACCCTGGATGGGTGAGCCAGAAGTCCCGCACCGAGCGCGTCGCCGTCACGATGGCGGAGCCGCCGCGCGCCGCCGCCTGGTTGCGCGACTTCCGGCTGTCGGGGCTCGCGCTGACCGCGCTGGGCTTGATCGTCGCGGCGCTCGTGGTGCTCGCCCCGCAGCTCAAGACGCTCGTCGAGCAGCGCCAGCAGATCGCCCAGCTCGAGCAGGAGGTGCAGGACGCGCAGGACGAGCTCGACGATCTCGACGCCGAGGTGGCCCGCTGGAGCGACCCCGCCTACGTCGAGGCGCAGGCCCGCGACCGGCTCTACTACGTCTTCCCCGGCGATGTCGCCTACCTCGTGATCGACGACGACGACACCCCGCAGGCATCCGACGCGCAGCCGATCAGCGACAGCATCCAGACCACCCGCGTCGACTGGGTCACCGCGTTCCTCGGCTCGGTCTACACGGCCGGCCTGACCGAGGCGACCCCCGACCAGCTCGAGAGCCCCGCGCAGAGCACGGGCACCACCGGATGACACGGCCGCCCTTCGCGCCGCCCACGGATGCCGAGGTCGCGGTCGTCACCCGCCAGCTCGGGCGCCCGGCGCGCGGCGTGATCGGGATCGCCGCCCGCTGCGTGTGCGGCAACCCGACGGTCGTCGCGACGAGCCCGCGGCTGCCAGACGGAACGCCGTTCCCGACCCTGTACTACCTCTCGCATCCGGGGGCGACGGCCGCGATGTCGACCCTCGAGGCGAGCGGCGTCATGCCGGAGCTCGCGGCGACGCTGCGCGGCGAGGTCGCCGAGGCCTATCGTGCCGCGCACCTCTCGTACCTCGCCGACCGGGAGAGCGTCGAGATCGTCCCCGAGATCGCCGGCTTCTCGGCGGGCGGCATGCCCGAGCGCGTCAAGTGCCTGCACGCGCTCGCCGCCCACGCGCTCGCGGCCGGGCCTGGGGTGAACCCCATCGGGGATGCGGCGCTCGCCCGCGCCGACTGGTCGCCAGAGCGCTGCAGCTGCGCCGAGCCGGGCGCCGGACCGGGCGCCGCCTCCGGAGCCTGAGATGCGGGCGCGGATGCCGCTCGCCGTCGCGTTCGTGGCGGCGGCCGTGCTGGGCGGTGCGGCGGCGCCCTCCGCCGCGAGCACCACGGCGCCCGCCGACGCCGTCCGCGATGCCGAGTACTGGCTCGACGACTACGGCATCCGCGACGCCTGGGTCACCACCCGGGGTGCGGGCGTCACGATCGCCGTCATCGACACCGGGGTCGGTGATCCCCCCGAGCTGCAGGATGTCGTCATCGGCGGCACCGACTTCTCCGGCCTCGGCTCCTCCGACGGCCGCACCCCGGTCGGCACGGAGGGCGAGCACGGCACGCTGGTGGCCTCCCTCGCCGCGGGCCGCGGAACCGGCAGCGTCTCGGGCGTCATCGGCAGCGCGCCCGAGGCGTCCGTGCTCGCGATCTCGATCGGAATCGACGGCGGCGACTCCGACCAGCAGATCGCGGACGCGGTGCGCTGGGCCGTCGACCACGGCGCCGACGTCATCAACATGTCGCTCACCCGCAACACCCTCGACTGGCCGGAGAGCTGGGACGACGCCTTCGCGTACGCGATGGACCGGGACGTCGTGATCGTCGCGGCGGCGGGCAACCGCGGCTCGGGCAGCGAGGAGGTCGGCGCCCCCGCGACGATGCCGGGCGTGCTCACGGTCGCCGGCGTCGACCGCGCCGGGCAGGCGAGCCTCCGCGCGTCCGCGCAGGGCGTGACGATCGGGGTCTCCGCCCCCAGCGAGGATCTCGTCGGCGTCATGCCCGACGGCAGCTACGTCCGCTGGAGCGGCACGAGCGGCGCCACGCCCATCGTCGCGGGGGTCGTCGCCCTCGTCATGGCCGCGCATCCGGAACTCGACGCCGCGAACGTCATCAACCGCATCACGGCGACCGCGCACGACGTCGGCGACTCCGGGACGGATGTGGTCTACGGCTTCGGGCTGCTCGACGCGGATGCCGCGGTCACCGCCGAGGTTCCGCTCGTCGACGCGAACCCGATGGGCGACCTCGACGAGTGGATCCGGGTCAACCGCCCGCACCTCGCCTCGGACGACGCGGTCGAGGCGGAGCCTGCTCCCGTCGCGCAGCCCGTACCGGCTCGGCCGTTCGACCCGGTCGGCATGCTGCTGCCGACGCCCCTGCTGCTCAGCCGCGTCGGGGCTCCGCTGCTCGGCGCGCTCCTCGTCGGCTTCGTCGCCGGGGGCTTCGTCATCGGAGGTGTCCGCGCGTTCGGCGGGTACTCCCGCAGGCGGTAGATTGGAGGCGACTTTTCCCCCAGCGAGGAGACTCCCCACGGTGCCCAAGATCCTGATCGTCGGCGGCGGCTACGCCGGTTTCTACACCGCCAAGAAGCTCGAGAAGCACCTGCGGCGCGGCGAGGCCGAGGTCACCATGGTCGACCCGCTTCCCTACATGACCTACCAGCCGTTCCTGCCGGAGGTCGCGGCGGGATCGATCGAGCCCCGCCACGCGGTCGTCTCGCACCGCCGCCATCTCAAGAAGACCCGGGTCATCACCGCGAAGGTCACCAAGGTCGACCACGCCGCCAAGACGGCCGAGATCACGCCCGCGGTCGGCGAGCCGTGGACCATCGAGTACGACACCGTCGTGATGACGGCCGGCGCCGTCTCGCGCACCTTCCCCATCCCGGGCGTCGCCGACGAGGCCATCGGCCTCAAGACCATCGAGGAGGCGATGTCGATCCGTGACCGCCTGACCGCCAACTTCGCGAAGGCATCCAACCTCCCCGCCGGACCCGAGCGCGACCGTCTGCTGACGGTCGTCGTGGTCGGCGGCGGCTTCGCCGGCATCGAGGTGTTCGCCGAGCTGCGCAGCTTCGCGAGCTCGCTCGTGGCCTCCTACGACACCATCTCGTTCGAGGACACCCGCTTCCACCTCATCGAGGCGATGGGCCGCATCATGCCAGAGGTGTCGCTGCCGACGAGCCACTGGGTGCTCAAGAACCTCGACCGGCGCGGGGCGACCGTGCACCTCGACACGCAGCTCGCCTCCGCGGTCGACGGCAAGATCGAGCTCTCCACGGGGGAGACCTTCGAGTCGGACCTCATCGTCTGGACCGCGGGCGTCATGGCGAACCCCGTCGTGCGCGGCACCGACCTTCCGATCGAGGAGCGCGGGCGCCTGCGCGCGCAGGCCGATCTGCGCATCGTCGACGAGAACGGCGAGGTGGTACCGAACGCCTGGACCGCGGGGGATGTCGCGGCCGTCCCGGATCTCTCCGGCGGCGGCGTGGGCGGATTCTGCGTGCCGAACGCGCAGCACGCGGTGCGCCAGGGCAAGCGGCTCGCGAAGAACCTCGTCGCGGAGCTGCGTGGCGACGCGCCCGTCGAGTACTTCCACAAGAACCTCGGCGCGGTCGCCGGTCTCGGGCTGTACGTCGGCGTCTACCAGTACCGCAAGCTCGCCATCAAGGGCTTCGTCGCCTGGGTCATGCACCGCGGCTACCACGGCTTCGCGATGCCGATGTGGGAGCGCAAGGCGCGCGTCTTCGGCAACTGGATCGTCAACTTCCTGTTCCGCCGCGACCTCGTCGGCATCCCGGCGCGCGACGCGCCGCGTGAGGCCTTCGAGGCGTTCGCGTCGCGCCCCAAGGCGTAGCATCCGGGGCGCTGCGCTTAGCGGAGCGGGAGGAGCGGCTCATTCACGCCGGGCGGCCCGACGCGCCCCGGCCCCGACGAGGATGCCGCCGGCGATCGCCGCGAGCACGCCCGTCGCGAGCAGCAACGAACCCACGATCGGCGCATGCTCCCACGACGACATGAGCATGCCGACCGCGATCGACGCGACCGGGAGGGCGAGCACGAGCAGCCAGGCGCCGATGTCCTTCATGGCCTCCGATGCTAGGCGCGGGTCCGCGGTCGGGGCAAGGATCCGGGGTCAGGCCCCGCGGAGCGAGCCGACCGCGACGATGACGGCGTCGAGCAGTCTCTCGAAGTGCTCGTCGGGATCGGTGCCGAGCATCCGCCGCCCGGTAGCGGTGACGAGCGGGAAGCGCCCGGGGTCGATCCGCCGCTCGCGCGCCTCGACCGTATAGCGCTCGGGCGCTGTGCGGCGCTCCTGCTCCTCGATGGAGTGCCCGACGGCGAAGCTCGTGACGAGTCCGAAGGCGTCGGCGGCCGCCTCCGGGCCGAAGCCGAGGGCCGCGAGTCGTGCGAGCCCCGGCTCCTGGTGCTCCAGCAGGGCGCTGTCGGTGAGGAAGGTGCCGCCGAACAGCCGCGCGCCGTCGCGGTGGGCGAGGAGGCCCCGCCGGGCCGCGCGCGCGTAGGCGCGGAACGCATCCGCCCAGGATCCGTCGCCGTCCTCCGCGTCGCGCTCGGCTGTGCGGGCGATGTCGCGCCAGACGCGGGTGGCCATCTCGTCGACGAGCTGGCGCTTGTCCCTGAGGTGCCAGTAGAGGGCGGGCGGCCGGACGCCGAGCCGCTCGGCGACCGCGCGCACCGTCAGCCCGTCGATGCCGTCCGCGTCGAGGACCTCGAGCGCGGCATCCACGATGCGGTCGGTCGACAGTCCCTTGGCCACGGATCCCATCTTGACTCCTTAACATCGTTAAGCGCATGATGGATCGCAGTTTAACGAGATTAAGGAGCGATGGCATGCGCGCAGCAGTCGTCATGGAGCCCGGGGCCGTGCCCGTGGTCGCGGAGTTCCCCGAACCGGAGGCCGCCCCCGGCCGCGAGACGGCGCGGGTGGTCGCGGCCGGCATCCATCCTGTGGTGCGCAGCATGGCCGCGGGCACCCACTACGGGAGTGCGGGCGGCTACCCCCTCGTCCCGGGCGTCGACTGCGTCGCGCGCTTCCCCGACGGGACGCTGCGCTACGCCGGATTCACCACGTCGCCCTGGGGGACGCTCGCCGAACGCGTCGTCGTGCCCGGCGGCATCCCGCTGCCAGGCGGCGCCGACCCGCTCGCGATCGCGGGCGGGCTCAATCCGGGGATGAGCTCGTGGCTGCCGCTCTCCGCCCGTCGGGCAGAGCTGGGGGAGCTGGGCACCGTGCTCGTGCTCGGGGCGACGGGCGTCGCGGGGCGGATGGCGGTGCAGTTCGCGCGGATCCTCGGCGCCACCCGGGTGGTCGCCGTCGGCCGTGACGCCGAGCGCCTGGCCGCCGTCGCCGCCCTCGGAGCGGATCCCGTGGAGCTCGCCACCGGCGCCGAGGGGATCGCTGCGGCGCTCGGCGATGAGGCGCCGTCGACCATCCTCGACTTCGTCTGGGGCGTGGCGGCCGAGGCCGCGTGGGGCGCGCTCGCGCGCCGCGGGCTCGAGGACGACACCGCCGACATCGAGCACATCGAGATCGGCGCCGCCGGCGGGCAGACCGCCGCGCTGCCGGCCGCGCTGCTGCGCAGCCGCCGGATGCGCGTGCGGGGCTCGGGGGCCGGGGCGAGCCCGATCGAGCAGATCATGCGTGAGCTGCCCGTGCTCATGGGGCATATCGCGGCCGGCCGCGTCACGGTGCCGGTCGCCGCCTACCCGCTCCACGACATCGGGGCCGCCTGGGCCCACGGCCCGGGCGAACGCGCGGTCGTGACGTTCTGAGGGGCCGCCCTGCGGCAGGTTCTCCTCGGGCTCCTCGCGGAGGCCGTCCCATGCGACGAGGTCGCCGCGGGTTCCCGGTTCAACGCGGGCGAGGTCGCGTTCGGCGGAGGGCAGCAGGGCGGACGCGGTGTCGATCGGCATCACCCTGCCGCCCGTGACCGGCTCAGCCTCGTCGAGCTCGGGTGCTGGGGCATGGCAGCACTATGCATGCACCTGATTCGTTGCCGATGAGTGTCTTGCGTTTATCGGTGCCCTCGCTGGGATTCGAACCCAGACTGAAGCGATTTTAAGTCGCCTGCCTCTGCCGGTTGGGCTACGAGGGCGCGCCCCCATTCTGCCCCGGCGGTGCGAGCGGTTGAGGCGTCACTTCGTGTCGCGACGCGTCGCGCCCACCCGGCACAAAGCGACGCCTCGGAACACCCCGACGGGGGAGTGGCATCCCGGTCGCGCGTCTGAGACACTTGACCGACTTCGGATGGCTCGCGGGCGAGGGGAGAGCACGTGGCGCGGATGTCGGCTGCCGAACGGCGTGCCGCCCTCGCGCGTGCCGCCCTCGCCGTCGTCGACCGCGAGGGGGTGCACGCCGCCACGACCCGCGCCATCGTCGCCGAGGCGCGGATGCCGCTCGGCAGCTTCCACTACGCCGTCCCCTCCCGCGACGAGCTGCTGCGCGACGTCGTCGACCTCGTGGTCGAGGGGGAGTCGGATGCCGCCTTCGCGGGCCTGCTCGCGGACGCCGTCGACCCGCGCGACGCCGTGCGCCGCACCCTGAGCGCCTACCTCGATCACGTGCGGCAGGCGCCAGGGCGCGAGCAGGCCATGTTCGAGCTCACCCAGTACGCCCTGCGATCGAGAGAGCTCGCCGACCTGCCCGAGGAGCAGTACGGCCGCTACCACGGCCTCGCCGCGCAGCTGCTCGCCGCAGCCGAGGCGCACCTCGGCATCCGCTGGACGGTTCCCGTCCCCGACCTCGCCCGTCTCGTCGTCACGATCACCGACGGCGTCACCCTCGCCTGGCTCGCCGACCGCGACGACGACGCCGCCGAACGCACCATCGACCTCGCCGCGGACGCCCTCAGCGCGTTCGCGGCATCCGCCTGAACCGCCACCGTCCACAACCGCGAGGAGAGAGAGCACATGTCGACACCGCAGTACACCCCGGGCGGCGTCCCGGCCGCGTTCGCCGAGCCGAAGCGCGCGGTCACCGGCGCCTGGATCGCCGCCTTCGCCGCCGCTTGGCTCGGGGTCTGGATGGCCCAGCTCGGCCCCTTCCAGGTGCTGCTGCCGCTGCAGGTGGACGCCGAGATCGGCCAACCGCAGGACTGGACGGATTCGGTGGTCGCCTTCGGCGTCGTCTCGGGCATCGCCGGCTTCTGCGCGATCATCGCCTTCCCCGTCACCGGGTTCCTCTCCGACCGCACGACCTCCCCGCTCGGCCGCCGCCGACCGTGGGTCATCGGCGGCACCGCGCTCTTCGCGGTCTCGCTCGTCGCCCTCGGGTTCGTGCACGGCATCGTGCTCATCGCCGTGTTCTGGACGCTCACGATCATCGGCTTCTGCGTGCTCGCCTCCGCCCTCACGGCGCTCATCTCCGATCTCGTGCCGGTGCGCCAGCGCGGCTTCGTCTCCGGATGGATGTCGGCGCCGCAGGCGATCGGCATCATCCTCGGCGTGCTGCTCATCACCGAGGTCTTCGTCACGATCACCCTCGGCTACCTGGCGATGGCGATCGGCCTCGCGCTGCTCGTGCTGCCGGTGATCTTCGCGACGAAGGAGATCCCGATCACGAAGCAGCAGCGTCCGGAGTTCACGGTGGGCGCCCTGCTGCGCGGCATGTGGGTGTCGCCGCGGAAGCACCCCGATTTCGCGTGGACGCTCACCAGCCGGGTGCTCGTCAATACCGGCAACGCGCTCGGCACGGGCCTGCTGCTCTACTACCTCGCCTTCGGTCTCGGCTTCGGCATCGACGAGGCCGAGGACGCGCTGCTGCCGCTCATCGTCGTCTACCTCATCGGCGTCGTGCTCACCGCGCTCATCGTCGGCTACCTCTCCGACCGTCTCGCCCGCCGCAAGGTGTTCGTCATCTGGGGCGCGATCGCCCAGGGCATCGCCGCGTTCGTGCTGGTGTTCGTGACGAGTTACGAGGCGACCATGGTGGCCAGCGCGCTGCTCGGCCTCGGCTACGGTGCGTTCCTCGCCGTCGACCAGGCGCTCGCCACCCAGGTGCTGCCGGATCCGCACGACCGCGGCAAGGACCTCGGCATCATGAACATCGCGTTCCAGGTGCCGCAGGCGCTCGCCCCGCTGCTCGGGGCCTTCGTCGTCGACACACTCGGCGGATTCCGCGGCCTGTTCATGCTGGCGGCCCTCGCGGTGCTGCTCGGTGCGATCGTCGTGTCGCTGGTTCGCGACGTGAAGTAGCGAAGCGCCGATGACGCTCGCGCTTCACTCCCAGAACGACCGTCCCTGGAGCAGTCCCGCCCAGTGGTGGCCGCGGCTGGCCGCCGCCACGGACGAGGTCGAACCGCCCTTCGGGGTGATCGCCGTCGAGGCGCTCGCCGCGAACGCCTTCGACCTGCTCGAGCGTGCGGCTGGCACCCCGATCCGGGTCGCGAGCAAGTCGGTGCGCGTGCGCGGGGTGCTGGATGCGGTGCTCGCCCTGCCGGGGTTCCGCGGCATCCTCGCCTACACCCTCCCCGAGGCGCTCTGGCTCGCCGAGACGCACGAGGACGTCGTGGTCGGCTACCCGAGCGTCGACCGCCTCGCGATCGCAACCCTCGCCTCCGACGAGCGGCTCGCCTCGCGCGTCACCCTCATGGTCGACTCGCTCGAGCAGCTCGACCTCATCGACGCCGTCGTCCCGCCGGCGCGACGCGCCCCCATCCGGGTCTGCCTCGAACTCGACGCGAGCTACCGCAGCAGCGTGCTCGGCCACGTGGGCGTGCGCCGCTCGCCCGTGCACGAGGTCGCGGAGGCCGCCGCGCTGGCCGCCGCGATCGTCAAGCGGGGCGGCATCCGGCTCGTCGGGATGATGGCCTACGAGGCGCAGATCGCCGGTGTCGGCAACCGGGGGATCTCGAAGGCCGCCGTGCGCGCGATGCAGACGGCCTCGGCGGCCGAGCTGCGCGAGCGGCGCGGCGCGGCGGTCGCCGCGGTGCGCGGAATCGCCGAGCTCGAGTTCGTCAACGGCGGGGGCACCGGATCGCTCGAGTCGACCCATCTCGACCCCTCGGTCACCGAGATCGCGGCAGGCTCCGGACTGTTCGGCCCGCTCCTGTTCGACGGCTACCGGCACTTCCAGCCTGCGCCGGCCGCATCCTTCGTGCTGAGCGTCGTGCGGCGCCCCACGGCCGACATCGCGACGGTGCTGGGTGGCGGATGGATCGCATCCGGCCCGCCGGGTCAGGACCGCCTGCCGCGCCCCGTCTGGCCGGAGGGACTCAGCTACCTGCCTCGCGAGGCGGCCGGCGAGGTGCAGACGCCCGTGCGGGGGGACGCGGCGCGCGAGCTCCGGATCGGCGACCGGGTGTTCTTCCGGCACGTCAAGGCGGGCGAGCTCTCCGAGCACCTGGACGAGTTCCTGCTCGTGGAGGACGGCCGCATCGTCGAGGAGATGCCGACGTACCGCGGCGAGGGAAAGGTGTTCCTATGAGCGAGGCGATCTCGGGTCACTCGACGCAGGCGCCGTTGCGCGTCTCCGGTCCGTGGCGCAACTGGGGACGCTCCGAGTCGTCGCGCCCGGTGCTGCGCGCCTCGCCCGCCGACGTCGCCGAGGTGCAGGCCGTGGTCCGTGCCGCGCGCGAGCAGGCGCTGCCGGTCAAGACGGTCGGCGCGGGGCACAGCTTCACCGCGATCGCCGCGACCGACGGCATCCTCGTCGACCTCGACCGGATGCAGGGGGTCGTGACGGCGGATCCGGAGACCGGACGGGTGACGCTCGCCGCCGGTACGCGCCTGTACCGGCTGCCCGAGCTGCTCGCGCCGTGGGGCCTCGCCCTGCAGAACATGGGCGACATCGACCGCCAATCGATCGCGGGCGCCACCTCGACCGGCACGCACGGCACCGGGCTCGGCTTCGGCGGGCTCGCGACGACCATCACGGGCGCCCTGCTCGTGACGGCCGACGGCTCGCTGCTGCGGGTTTCGGAGCGCGAGAACGCCGAACTGCTGCCCGCCGTGCGCCTCGGCCTCGGCGCGCTCGGCATCCTCGTCGAGCTCGAGATCCAGTGCGTGCCCGCCTTCCTGCTGCGCGCGGTCGAGCATCCGGAGGACTTCGTGGTGATCGACGAGTTCCGCTCGCGCGTCGAGAGCGCCGACCACTTCGAGATGTACTGGTGGCCGCACACCGACCGGGTCATGACGAAGACCAACACCCGGCTGCCACCGGATGCGGGTCGCGCGCCGGTGGGTGCTCTCTCGAACTGGGTCGAGGAGCAGCTCATGTCGAACGGGGCGCTCGCGCTCATGTGCGACGTGGGGCACCTCACACCCTCGCTCACCCCGCCGATCAACCGGCTCGCGACGAGGGTGTACGGCGACCGCGAGTACACCGACCACTCCTACGAGGTCTTCACGGCGCCGCGCCGGGTGCGGTTCCGCGAGATGGAGTACGCGCTCCCGCTCGATGAGGTGCCGGCGGCGCTGCACGAGTTGCGCGCCATGATCGACGCATCCGGATGGCGCATCTCCTTCCCCGTGGAGGTGCGTGCCGCCGCCGACGACGACACCTGGCTCTCGACCGCCTACGGACGCGAGACCGGCTACATCGCGGTGCACCGCTATGTGAGAGACGACCCGGAGGCGTACTTCCGCGCCGCCGAGGCGATCTTCCTCGCGCACGGCGGGCGTCCGCACTGGGGCAAGATGCACTACCTGGATGCGGCGGTGCTCGCCGAGCGGTATCCGCGCTTCGCCGACTTCCTCGCGGTGCGCGACCGGCTCGACCCCGACCGGGTCTTCGGCAATCCCTACCTCGACCGCGTGCTGGGCGCCTGACTGGATCGACCACCTTCCCGAGAGTGGCGTCCACTGCTGGGAACCGTTCGCGAACGTTTCGGCCACCACGTTGTTGCCTGTGATCGTGGGCATCGCTGCGGCAGCGGGGCTGATTGGGGGTGAGCATCGCGATCAGCAGTGCGGTCAGCGCCATCGCCGCGACGACGGCTCTCGCGCGGCGGGTGCGCGGAGGCGAGATGCGCGACGATCCGTGGCCGGGAGGAATCGTGCACGGAAGTCGCCGCCGTCCTGAGCATGGGAGCACACCTATATGTGCAGTCTGCTGATGTCATCCGGGTCGTCGGCACGCTGAGGGACTCGTTGCAGTTTGCAAGACTCATTCGCAATCAACCCGTCGTGGCTGGGCGGCGCTAGAGTGCGAGCCATGGCCGATGACACCCGCGCACCCCGCATCGCATTAGCGGAAATCGCCGCCCTCGCCGAGGTCAGCGAGGCCACCGTGAGCCGAGTGATGAACCGGAGGTACGGCGTCGCGCCAGCCACCCGCGAGGCTGTCGAGCGCGCGATGGCATCCTTGGGCTACGAGCGCCGCATCAACGGGCAACTCGTCGTACTGCTGTCGCCCAACCTCACGAACCCGTTCTTCGCACGGCTCGGCGATCGCATCCAGTCGGAACTCGCGCCGTACGGGCTACGCACCCTCATCTGCCCGGTCGACACCGGTACCGCTGACGAACGCGAGTATGTCACGCTGCTCGCCGAGACAGGAATCGCGGCAGCCGTATTCATGTCGTCGAGCAACACGGTGCGCAGCTCCGACCGCTCGCCCGCCGAGGTGCTCTCGGCGCGCGGCGTGCCGTTCGTGTCGATCAACGGGAACTTCGAGGGAATCGTCGCGCCGACTCTTTCGACCAACGAGGGCATGGCTGCGCAACTCTCGGTCGACCATCTCGCGTCGCTCGGCCACCGCCGCATCGGGATGGCGGCCGGTCCGGTCGGCAACATCCCGGCGGATCGCCGGGTCGACGGCTTCGTGCGCGCGATGGAGGCCATCGGGGCGGAGGACGCGGACGTCGTGCGGCAGTTCTACTCGATTGAAGGCGGACGGCACGCTGCCGAACAGCTGCTCGAGCAGGGGATCACCGCGATCATCGCGGGCAGCGACGAGATGGCGCTGGGGGTGCTCCAGGCGGCGGATCGAGCTGGCCTGTCGATCCCGCGCGATCTCTCGCTCGTCGGCTACGACGACAACCCGGTGCTCGACTTCACCGATCCGCCGGTGTCGACCGTGCGTCCACCGATCGACCGCATCGCGGAACAGACGGCCCGCAGCATCGTCGCGATGATCTCGAACCGGCCCGTCTCGACGACGGAGATGTTCTTCGACCCCGAGCTTCACCTGCGCCGTTCGACCGGGCCCGTCCGCGACTGACGATTTTATTGCAAGATTGCAAATCATCATTGCAAGAATCATGATGCTCGGCTAAGGTTGACGAAAGGGCCCCACCGGGCTCGTGTTCGACGACGAACGGGAGGCATCCGGCATGATCCGAAACTCCCGTCGGCGTCGGAGGCTGTACCAGCAGGTGCCCCTCTGGTTCGGAATCCCGGCACTCGCCATCTTCCTGTTCGTCATCATCATCCCGAGCATTCAGGGCATCGCCCTCTCGTTCACCGACTGGAACGGCATCACCGATGACTTCGCCTTCGTCGGTCTCAAAAACTTCATCCGCATCTTCAACGACCCACGCGCGACCGGCGCGCTGCAAAACACGCTCGTGCTCGCGGTCACCGTGACCGTCGTGCAGAACGTGCTCGGCCTGCTGCTCGCGCTCGGGGTGAACGGCAAGGTGCGTTCGCGGCACTTCTTGCGCATCATCTTCTTCACGCCGGTCGTGCTCACGCCACTCGTCGCCGGATACATCTGGGGATACCTGCTCTCGCCGAGGGGCACCGTCAATCAGGCGCTCGAGGCACTCGGGTTCGGATTCCTCAAGCAGACTTGGCTCGGGGACCCCCGATTCGCGCTCGCCTCGATCTGCGTGGCGATCATCTGGCAATTCGCCGGCTACTCCATGGTGATCTACCTGGCCGGCCTGCAGGCGATCCCCGCCGAGGTCACCGAAGCCGCCCTTCTCGACGGAGCAGGCCCCGTCCGCCGCCTCGTCAGCGTCACCCTGCCCCTCATCAACGGGGCGGTCGTGATCACCCTGCTACTCACGCTGATCGGGTCGCTCAGCCAGTTCGACCAGGTGATGGCGATGACAGGCGGAGGGCCGGGGAATGCGACCCAGACGATCTCGACCTCGATCTATCGCATCGGATTCGCGGCGGGCGACTACCCCTACGGCATCGCCCTCGCGGTCGTCATGACGATCTTCGTCGCCGCCGCGGCCGCGCTCCAGTATCGACTCACCTTGCGGAAGGTCGAGTACTGATGCATCGCTACACCTGGCGCACCGGCGCCATCGAAGTGCTGCTCATCGGGGCCGCGCTCCTCACCCTCGTCCCGATCGTCGGGCTCGTCAACGTCGCGTTCAAGGCACCGTCGAACCTCTCGACGGCCCTCGAGTTCGCCGGCCCGTACACCTTCGACAACTTCGTCTATGCGTGGGTCGACGGCTTGCTCGGCTCCGCCCTCGTGAACAGCGCGGTCATCACGGGGATCTCGGTGGCGATCCTGGTGGTCGTCGGCTCGATGGCCTCGTACCTGATCGCTCGCCGCACCGCCAGATGGAGCAAGGGCGCCTACCTGCTCTTCCTCTCCGGCCTCGTCATCCCCGGCCAGCTGAGCCTGCTGCCGCTGTACCAGACGATGGTCGACATCAAGCTCGTCGGGACGTTGCCCGGCATCATCCTCGTCAACGTGGGCGCCAGCATGCCGTTCACCGTGTTCCTGTTCACGACCTTCTTGCGCGACTTGCCCCGCGACTACGAGGAAGCCGCGATGATCGACGGCGCCGGTCCGGTACGCGCCTTCACCACCGTCGTCTTCCCGCTGCTTCGCCCGATCGTCGGCACCGTCGTCATCCTCAACTCCATCGCCATCTGGAACAGCTTCTTCGTGCCGCTGCTCTACCTGGCGGGTACCGGATACGAAACCGTTCCCGTGCGCCTCTACGGATTCGTCGGTCAGTACACCTCGAACTGGCCGGTGATCTTCGCGGGGCTGATCATCACGATCCTCCCCGTCCTGGTCGTCTTTTTCTTCCTGCAGCGGTCGGTCATGCAGGGATTCTCCGGAGGCGTCAAAGGCTGACCGACAACAGTCCGCAACACCCACTCAGATCAGAAGGAACAAAGGTGATCCGAAACAGCCGAAAGCTCGGGAGCATCGTCGCTCTCGGAGCCGCCACACTCCTCATCCTCACAGCATGCTCCACCACGTCTCCGACGAGCGAGGGGGATACCGTGCTCACCGTCGGCACCGATGAACCGGACCGCCTCAACCTGCTGGTGCCCGCCTTCGAGGATGCGAACCCCGGCGTCACCGTCCAGGTCGTCTCGTCAGGCGGTCAGGACTACGAGGAGTTCATGCGCACCCGCATCGCGGCAGGAACCGCGCCCGACGTCATCCGGGTGTTCCCCGGGGCGGGCGGTAACACCATGACCGTGGGCCAGCTCACCGACATCGGCGTACTCGTCGACCTGAGCGACGCGGAGTGGACGAGCCAGCTCAACCCTGCGCAGCGCTCGCTGTTCGCCGGATCGGACGGAAAGATCGTCGCGGTGCCCCTCGGGGCTACCGGACTCGGCCCGGTCTACAACGACCGCGCGCTCACGGAGGTCGGCGCTACCATCCCCACCACCTGGGACCAGGTGCTCGAACTGTGCGCCACCGCCAAGGCGGCCGGCCGTGTCGGGTACGCGCTCGGGCAGGGCGACCTGTTCGTCACCCAGCTCACGCCCTACGTGATGGTCGCATCCTCGCTCTACGGCCCTGACCCCGAGTTCACCGCCCGTCAGATGAATGGGGAGGAGACCTTCGTCAACTCGCCATGGGTGGACGCGTTCGAAAAGCTCATGGAGATGTACCAGTCCGGATGCTTCCAAGACGGCGTCAACGGGACCAGCTACGATGAAGCGAACAAGCTGATGGGCAGCGGTCAGGCGCTCGGCGAGGTCACCTTCGCCGACCTCAGCAGCCAGATGGAAGCCGCGCAAGACGGCGACACCTTCACGATGACGGCCTTCCCGACATCTGACGACGAGCCGTACCTGGCGGTCGCGGACTCGTACGGCTTCGCCGTCAACAACGAAGCGAAGGAGCTCGACCTGGCGAAGGAGTTCATCGCATTCACCGCATCGGCTGACGGTCAGAACGCGTTCGCCAACCAGACGGGCGGCGTCCCGTCGCTGCCGAATGACGAGTTCGAGGCGTCGAGCCCGCAGCAGGAGCAGGTGGCCGCATACATCACAGCCGGACGCACCGCGATCTGGCCCGACCAGCTGTGGCCGTCGCCCGAGATCCAGCAGACCCTGTTCGTCGTTGTGCAGAACCTGTTCAACAACCTCGACACCCCGGAAAGCGCCGCCCAGAAAATGGACGACGCCTTCGCGGCGGCACTGGCCGGCTGATCACCTCAGACGTCTCCCCCCCCCCCCGGTTCGCCCCGGGGGGAGACGCTCGCTCCGATAGGACACCCATGCCTCTCCCTTCGGTACCCACCGCCTACGCGCTCCGCGTCGACGGCCGCCACGATCCGCTGACGGTCGCGGTCGCCGCGCCACGCTTGCAGTGGCGGATGCGTGGTGACCGCACCCCGCGGTACGTGCGCGTGCAGGCTGCACGCACCGCGGGCGCGCTGCTCGCCGGCGACGCAGATCTGTGGGACAGCGCCACGCTGAGCTACACCGGCCCGGCCGTCGATTGGGCGGGGGCCGCACTGGCCAGCGGCTCGACCGTTTATTGGCGCGTCGGACTCGGTCTCGAGGAGGACGACCTCGCATGGTCGGCCCCGGCCGTCTTCGGCACGGCGGTCGCAGCCGACGACTGGGCGGGCGCCGCCTGGGTCACGCACCCGGCCTTGGCGCGCGGCGCGACAGAGGCCCCGGTGCCAGCGCTCGAGCTGAGCTTTGAGGCCCCCGCCGACCTGATCGACGCTCGGCTTCACCTCGCGATCGCCGGAGCGGGCGACGTGACCATCAACGGCGAACCAGCCATTCCGGACCTGCTGGTGACCGGCTACGCGGTGTACCGCGAGCGTGTGCCGGCCGCCGCCTGGGACGTGACGAGCGCCATCCGGGCCGGCGAGACCAACACCCTGCGGATCGCGATCGGACCAGGGATCGCCTGGGTCGCGCCGACCGCACGGTATTCGAAGCTCGTTGCCGAGCACCTGCCCCCTCGCGCGCTCGCCAAGCTCACGCTTGACGCGCGCTCCGGCACCTCGCACCTCGTCAGCGGCGGCCACTGGGCGAGCGCCCTCACCGCCACGACCTCGGCCCACTGGTTCGCCGGGGAGGATCACGACGCAACCGGGGGCGACCACGACGTCCGTCCAGCCGAGGTGCTCGGCGACGCGACGCTGCACCGCGTGTGGTGGAGCGAGCAACCCGGCCTGCGGGTCACCGACACGCTGTCGGCCGTCGGCGTCGCCGCGTTCGCTGACGGCACGCGGGTCTACGACTTCGGCGTCAACATCGCGGGCCGCCCGCGCATCGAGCTAGACGCCGAGGCGGGCCTGGAACTGCGCCTCTGGCCCGCCGAACTCCTCCGTGACGACGGGCGAGCCGACCAGCGCTCGACTGGTTCGCCGATCTACGACAGCTACCTCACGCGTGCCGGCCACCAGTCTTGGGCGCCGCGTCACGTGTACCACGGGTTCCGCTACCTCGAGGTGCGGGGCGTGTCTGCCAACGCTCCGGACCCCGTGGTCACGGCAGAGGTGATCCGCGCCGCCAACCATCCCAGCGGCGAATTCGCCACGGATGACGTGTTCCTCAACGCGCTCGAGACGGTGATCGACCGCGCCATCCAGGGAAACATGTTCAGCGTCTTCACCGACTGCCCGAACCGCGAGAAGCTCGGCTGGATCGAGCAGCTCTACCTGTGCTTCGACGTGCTCCAGCGCCACTACGACGTGAGCGCGCAGTTGCGCGACGCGCTCGTCCATATGACGGACTCGCAACTCGCATCTGGCAGCGTGCCGAGCATCGCACCCGAGACGGTCGACTTTTCCGGCCACCCGTGGGGCGACGACCCGAACGCGTTCCGGGAGGATCCGAACTGGGGCGGCGCGCTCGTCCACCTGCCATGGCTGCTCTACCTCGGCGATGGGGATCTGCGGCCCGCGCGGGCCGTGTGGCCCGCGATCCGCAGGTACCTCGGCTTCCTGGCCTCCCGCGAGACCGAGGGCGTGCTCGACTTCGGACTCGGCGACTGGATCGCCCTCGACGAGACCACCCCGCGGGCTATGGTGGCCAGCTTCGGCTACCTGCGCATCCTGGCCACCGCCGCTCGGATGGCGTCGGTGCTCGGCGACGAATCTGCGAGTGCCGAGTTGCAGGCCGCGGAGGATCGGGTGCGCTCGGCCTTCGCCGCCGCCTTTGACCGCGGCGACGGAGTCTGGGGCAGCGGCAGCCAGGGAAGTCTCGCCCTCGCCCTCGACTCCGGGGTGGTGCCCGCCTCCGATCGGGCGCGCGTGGTCGACCGCCTGCTCGGGGTCATCGCCGCGAACGAGGGGCGCCTCTCGGTCGGAGAGAACACCTGGCCCTCGCTGCTCCGCGTCCTGCACGCGGCCGGACGCGACGACGTGACCGACGCGCTCGTGCACGACTCGACCGGTCCCGGCTACGGGTGGCAGCTCGCCCACGGCGCAACGGCGCTCCCCGAGACCTGGTTCGGGGCGACCGGAGCGCGCAACGACAACTCCCAGAACCACTTCATGCTCGGCATGGTGTACGACTGGATGTCGCAGACCGTTGCGGGGCTCGCCCAGCATCCGGGATCCGTCGGCTGGCGACGCGCCGTCGTCGCCCCCACCCCCACGCCCTCGGTGCGCGCGGCCCGCACCGCCTACGAGTCCCCGCTCGGCCGGTACGACCTGGACTGGGACGCGAGAGACGGGTTCCACCTCACCGTCACCATCCCGCCAGGAGGCTCTGCCGAGGTCGTGCTGCCCGATGGAAGCGGCCCGTTTGAGGTCGGTCCCGGAACATGGACGTTCGGCGCATGATCCGCGAAGAGGCAGAAGCCGCAGGCGGCGTCGAGCTGCACGCAAGCTGGGAGGGGGTGCGCGTGTACTCGGGGCATCCGGTGACGGTGTCCACCAGCCGCGACCGCGTTGAGTGCGTGATTCCCGCATCCGACGAACCCGTGCAGGTGATCGTCGAGGTGCCCCTCGGCGACGCCGCCGCGTTCTGGCGACCATCGACGGGATACGATTTACGCCTGCCGCCGGATTGGCGCGGGCGGGGCGACACGAGCGGCATCTTTCTGACCCCCTTCGGCGTGCTGCACGATCAGAACGGGCACACGAGCGCCGGTTTCGCGATCGAACCGGCGGACTCGGCGGCGTCGCTGCGGTACGGCGTGTCCGAGGAGTCGGCGGCGTTCGTGGTGCAATTCGCCCTCGAGCGCTCTGAACGTGAGCGGCGCGTGGTGATCGACCTCTCGGGAGGAGAGCTGTTCGACACGGTCGCGCGGCTACGCAACGAGGTGCACACGACACCCGCGCACCGGGTGGCCGCGCTCGCCGACGAACCCGTGTACTCCACCTGGTATTCGTTCCACGACGGACTCGACGCGAACACGCTCCTTGAGGAGGCGCGTCTCGCCAAGGAACTCGGCTTCGGATGTCTCTTCCTCGACTACGGCTGGCAGCGACTGGGCGACAGCCGCTACTTCGACGGTTGCGGCGACTGGGTGGCCGATGAGACGAAGTTCCCGGATCTCGTCGAGACTGTTCGCGAGATCCAGGCGCTCGGCCTCGGCGTCGTGCTCTGGGTGGCGCCTCTGCTGCTCGGTGAACGAAGTGACGCCTTCACCGCCCTGAGCGCAGCTGCCCCGAACCACAACCCCAACCTCCGGGCGCACATCCTGGACCCGCGACGGGCGGAGGTCCGTGAGCACGTCATCCGCGCGTGCACGCGCCTCGTCACCGAGTTGCGCGTCGACGGGCTCAAGATCGACTTCATCGACGCCGCCACGATCTATGCCTCGCCCGGCGATGTCGCCGCTCACGGTGAGATCGCCGCTGCGACGACGACGCTGCTCGACGAGCTCCGCCTGGCTACCGACGAGCTGGGCTTCCCCGATCTGATCTTCGAGTACCGCGAGCCGTACATCGGGCTCGGTCTCGCCGCATCCGGCGACGTCATCCGGGCGGAGGACTGCCCCGGCGACTTCCTCGCGAACCGCCGTTCGACGATCGATCTGCGTGTCTGGGAGACCGGGCAGCGGGTGCACTCCGACATGATGATGTGGGACCCGGGCCTGCCGGATCCGCTCGTCGTCGCCGCGCTCTCGAACGCGACGTTCTCGGTTCCGCAGATCTCCATGAGGCTCGCACCGATGTCGCCGGACGCGCGCTCCTGCATCGGCGCGTGGCTCGGCCACTGGCGCCAGGTGCGGGAGCTGGCGCTGCACGGTCGGCTGGTGGATCTGCGACCGCAGCTCCACTACCCGTCGGCGACCGCGATTCGCGGAGATTCGAGCCTGTCGGTCGCGTGGTCGTCAGACTGCATCGTGACCGTGCCGCCGGATGTGAGGCGGGCCGTGCTCGTCAACGGGACGACGTCGACGGGGGTCAGCGTGCGTCTCGCGGCGGGCGGACGGGCTCGGGTAGTCGACCACCTCGGTGTGGACGTCGGGACGTATCCGCTTTCTCCGGGACTCGGCGAGTTGCCGGTTCCTGTGGGCGGTCGCGGGTATCTGGATCTCGGCTGAGCGCCGGGGCGCAGCGCGGCAAGGAATGCATAGGCCTTGCGAGGGACACCTTCCTGCTAACTCCTCGACTCTGCCGACGAGGGTGCCATCGACGCGGGAGCTGATTGCCTCCCGTCACGCGGCGTTGACTCCGGTTGCGCGTAGATTCCTCGGCTGTCCCGCGAGGAGGCCGGCACAACAATCGCGCACGCGTCGCAGGTCGGGCAGAACCGGCTCCACCCCGAGCCGTGGCAGACCCGACGATCGCCCGCTCAGGGTGCCGTGTACCTCACGACCGGGTTCCACGAGGTCGTGTCGGAGTTGTTGGTACCGTTGCGATTGACGACGAACGCGATCGTATCGCCCGCCGCTACGGGGAGCGAGATCCCGTGGCTTATGCCTGTCGTATCGTTATACGCGATCGACTTCCAGCCGGAGGTGGGCCAGACCGGCACGCCGTTATTGAGGATCGCGACCCGCACCCCGTCACCCGCGGTGCCGTACTGCATCCGCGCCGTGCCGCTCACGAGTACGGTCCCCGCGGAGGGGGCGGTCCATACGCGAGCCGAGTCGGCCGTGTCGGGGTGCTGCCAGTCGGCGCCGACGAGCACATAGGTCGTCGAGCCTTTCCAGCGGGCGTTGGCGGCATCCCAGGTCATGGGTGTGAAGGTCGAGCCGTCCCAGGACGCGTAGCTCCAGCCGTTCGTCGCCTGGGTCGAGCTGAACCCGCTCGAGGCCGAGAAGGTGTCGTACCGCACAGTCGGATCCCACGCCGTCGTGTCGTACGTGTTGGTCGAGTTCTTGTCGACGACGAAGCGGATCAGGTCGCCGACGGCCACGGTGAGGGCGAGGTCGTGCGAAACGCCGGTGAAGTCCGTCGCCCCGACCGTGTTCCAGCCGCTCGCCGGCCAGATCTGGGTCGCGTTGCGGTAGATCGCGACCCGCACGCCGTCGCCCCCTCCCGCGTCGTCGGCCTTCCTCGCGGTCCCAGTGACCCGGATCAGTCCCGCACTCGGGGCCACCCAGGTGCGCACAGAGTCCTGCACGTCGGGATGCTGGAACGTCGAGGCTACGAGGGCGTAGGTCGAGGAGCCCTGCCACCGGCCGGTCGTGGCATTCCATGTCATCGCGCTGAACGTCGAGCCTGATAGCTGTTCGTAGCGCCACTGGTTGAGGCCCGCCGTCGACGAGTAGCCGCTCGAGGCTGAGAACCGGTAGTCGGTGTTGAGCACAATGCTGACCTGCTTGCGATAGAGGTCGTCGTGGTCGTAGTCCCCCTGTGGCTTGCGCTCGTACTGGATGTAGAAGTCGTCATCGACCGTGCTGCCGTCGTCGGAGCCTCCCTCGAGGTCGACGAACGACGAGTAGGGCTGCATGTAGCCGCCGGCGACCGAGTCAACGATGTGCTCCATGCTCCAGGTGATGCCGTCGCTCGACGAGTAGAGCAGCAGTTTGCCCTGGTACTCGGTCTGCACGGTGAGCAGGTACTTGCCGAGCGCCGTGCTGTAGCTCGCGTCGGCGTGCGCGTCGTGATCGAGGTAGGTGTTCTGGATGATCGTGTCACCGACGCCCGTGAGCGCGTTCGTGCCGAACGTGCCCCCCGCGTACTTGAGCCAAGGCGTCACCGTGTGGGTGCGGGCCGCAGCGACGACTGCGGAGACGGATGCCCGCGCGACCCCTAGCGATCGCGGCCAGCCGGCCGAGTAGTCGTTCGTCGCGCGGGTACCCTCGTTGTAGTAAAGATAGAAGTAGCCGTCCTTGATGATGTACGGGCTTCCGCCGATATTCAGGCGGTCGTGACCAGGTCGGATAATCTCGCCGCAGAACTCCCAGCTCGCTCCGCCGTCAGCGGAGTACGCGATGCCCATCGTGAACATCGGGAGACCGCGGCCCTCGCTGCCCGGGTACTTTTCGTTGTGGGTGAAGGCGATCAGCTCGGTCGCGCTGATCTTGTACATGTTCGGCATCCAGATCTCGTACATGCCGTACCCGGCGTCGAGACCGTTCATGTCGATCCAACTCGTCATGTCCGTTTTCTTGAAGTCGAGCGTCTGAAGCGGATTGTCGGCGGGCCCATACCAGCGGTACAAGTCCGGGTCGTAGCTGTTGACCATGTACGAGTAGAAGGTGTTCGCGTCCTTCTTGATCGTCGCGAAGGACTGATCCATTTGAGTCGGCATGTTCGCGTCGGCGTAGAGCAGTTCGGCTGGCCCGAGCTCGATGCGGTACGGCAGTTCGGGCGCCGTGACCCGGACGTTGTCGAAGTGCCAGTGGCTGCTGAACGTTGTGAGCGCCGCGTAGCCGCTCGCAAACGTCGAGTCGTTGAGGTTGATGCGCGGCGTCGCCTCGTTGTTGAGGTATACCTGGATGTTCGCTCCGCTCACGACGACGCGCAAATGCCGGGTCGTCGTCATCGACAGCCCGGTGGATACTGACGCAAGGGTTGCGTTGACCTTGTAGAGTTCGACGACGCCGTTCGAGCGCACGAAGACCGTGAAGCCGCTGCCGAACGGCCCGTCGCTCTGGCCCATCCGCTTAAACACGAGACCGGCCCAGGTGTTCGTCGACGATCCCCCGTTGTCGATGAGCCGGAGGTCAAGGTCGTAGATAGCGTCACCGAAGCGCTTGTCAATGAGTGCGCTGACCGCCTCGCCGCCGCTCGCGGTCCCCTGACTGTACTCGCTACCTTCGATCGCCCAGGTTCCGCTGAGCGGTTGCCACGACGCCGAGCCGCCGGAGAAATCGTCGAAGAAGTTGTTTCCGACCGTGACGGCCTGAGCCGGGGTCGGGACCGGATCCGCCACGACGAAGGCCGCGACGAGTGACGTGGTCAGCAGCAGGGCGGCGGCGAGTCTGGACGGGCGCGAGTCCCCTCGGACGGTCGTGACCATGAGATGCACCTCTCTGTGCATGGTTCCGTGTGGCCACACTACGTGCAAATTTGCAATCTTGCAAGATATTTCTGCAAGCTCCGTGTGTTCGGCATCAGCGGCGATCTCACCATCCGCAGGCCAGGGCGCGTGGCCGCCGTATTGATGAACGGCTTCTCGAGACCCTGGCACGATCGATGACTTTCAGCCAACGCCCGCCATCCCTGCGGATGCGGCCCCTGAGGCGGATGCGGCGGTCGGCGGCTACCGGGTGCGGCGGCGCAGGGTGAGGGCCGCGAGCACGAGGGCGCCGAGCGCGAATGCGGCCACGACGAGCATGTCGCGCAGGATGTCGCCGGTGTCGCCGTCGTCTTGCACGAGACCCAGCGCGTCGATCGAGTACGACAGCGGCAGCCAGTCCGAGATCGCCCGCAGCGCATCCGGCATCTCCTCGCGCGGCAGGAAGACGCCACCCAGCAGGACCTGCGGCGCGACGATGACCGGCATGAACTGCACGACCTGGAACTCGGTCGTCGCGAACGCGCTCGCGAGGAGGCCGAGCATCGTGCCGAGCAGCCCGTTGGTGACGGCGACGAGCACGAGCAGCCAGATCGGTCCGTCGATCTCGAGCCCGCAGCCCCACACCGCCCAGGCGACGGCGACGACCGCCTGCAGCGTCGCCAGCAGGCCGAAGGCGATCGCGTAGCCTCCGATGAAGTCGCCCTTGCCGAGCGGCAGCACGAGCAACCGCTCGAGCGTGCCGCTGCGGCGCTCGCGGAGGGTCGTGATGCTCGTCACGAGGAACATGACGATGAACGGGAAGAGCCCCAGCATCGCGGGCCCGACTGCAGCGAATACCGGGGTGTCGTCGAAGATCCAGGCGAGCAGCCCGATGAGCAGCGCGGGCACGACGAGCAGCATCCCGATCGTGCGCGGGTCGTGCCGGATCTGGGTCAGCACGCGTCCGGCGGTCGCGAGGGTCAGCCGGGGGCTCATGCCGCGTCCTCACCGTGGGCATCGTGTTCGACGAGCCGCAGGAACGCCTCGTCGTGGTCGGATGCGCCGGTCGCCGCGAGCAGGCCGTCGGGGGTGTCGTCGGCGATGATGCGTCCGTCGCGCACGAGCAGCAGGCGGTCGCAGCGCCGTGCCTCGTCCATGACGTGACTCGACACGAGCAGGGTCGTGCCGCCCTCGGCGAGTCGTGCGAACAGCCGCCACAGCTCCTCGCGCAGCACGGGGTCGAGCCCGACGGTCGGTTCGTCGAGCACGAGCAGCCGGGGCGCGCCGAGCAGGGCGATGCCGAGCGAGACGCGGCTGCGCTGCCCGCCGGAGAGCCGGGAGGCGAGGTTCCGCCGCACCGGACCGAGACCGACCTCGGCGACGACACGGTCGATATCCGAAACCGGCGCGCCGAGCACGCGGCGGAAGTAGTCGAGGTTCTGCTCCACGCTGAGGTCGTCGTAGACGGCCGCCGACTGCGCCATGTAGCCGAGCTCTCGGCGCAGGCAGCGGTGCCCGGCGGGGCGGCCGAACACCTCGATGGTTCCGGATGCCGTGCGCTGGACGCCGATGATCGCGCGCATGAGGGTGGTCTTTCCGGCCCCGCTCGGGCCGAGCAGCCCGACGACCTGGCCGACGGGTACGTGCACGTCGAGGCCGTGCAGGATCTCGGCGCGCTCGCGCCGCACCGTGAGCCCCGTCGCGACGACGGCGTCCGAATAATTCATCACACGATGAATTATTCGCTCACGTCGCCCCCGATGTCAACGGTCCCGTAGTCGATGAGGTGCCACTGCACCACGGGGCCGATGCGTGCCACGACCTCCTCGATGGGAGCCGAGGCGAGCGGCTCCGCCTGGATGCCCGCCCGGATCACCATGAGACCGACGATCTGCGAGGCCGCGAGCGTCGCACGCAGCTCCGCGTCGGGGACATCGATGGCCGCAGCGATGCGCGACAGCACCTCGCGCACGACGAACTGCCGCAGCATCCGCGCGGCGAAGTCGTGGCCGAGTGCGGTGCGGACCAGCTGCCGCATCCGGTCGCGGGTCGCGGGCGAGTCGATCGCCTCGAGCACCGCGCGCACCACGGTCTCGCCGACCCGGTCGCGCGGCGCGGCGAGTGCGAGCTGCACGATGTCCTGCGGGCGCACGGGCGCCTCGAGCGCCTCTGCGAACAGCGCCGCCTTGTCGTCGAAGTAGTGGTGCACGAGCGCCGGGTCGACCCCCGCGCGGCGGGCGACCGCGCGCATCGAGGTGTCGTCGTAGCCGTTCGCGAGGAACTCGGCGGATGCCGCGGTCAGGATCGCCCGGCGCGCGTCGCCCGCATCCTTCCGCCGCCGACCGCGCCGCGGCGCCGCATCCGCTTCGCTCACGCTCGCAGCCTAGGGCGAACTCCCGGCCGGGACGCCCGGCGCCCACGTAGGATGCGACACATGGACCCCATCGCCCTCGTCATCATCGGCATCGTCGTGGTCGTCGTCGTGATCGTCGGCGTCTACCTCTGGTCGACCTACAACGCTCTCGTCAAGCTCAACGTCCGCGTTGACGAGGCCTGGAGCGACATCACGGTGCAGCTCAAGCGACGCGCCGACCTCATCCCGAACCTCATCGAGACGGTCAAGGGCTACGCGGCCCACGAGAAGGGCGTCTTCGAGCAGGTGACGGCGGCCCGCGCCGCGACCGTGAGCGCGTCGACGCCCGCCGAGGCGGCCGCCGCCGAGAACCAGTTCCAGGCGGCGATGAAGTCGATCTTCGCCGTCGCCGAGGCCTACCCCCAGCTGCAGGCCAACCAGAACTTCCTGCAGCTGCAGGCGGAGCTCGTCGACACCGAGGACAAGATCCAGGCCGCCCGCCGTTTCTACAACGGCGGCGTGCGCGAGCTCAACACGAAGATCAAGATCTTCCCGAACACGCTCTTCGTGCGGGGCCTCGGCTTCACCGAGCGCGAGTTCTTCGAGGTCGCGGATGCCGCAGCGATCGCCGAGCCGCCGCGCGTGCAGTTCTAGGCGCCGCCTCCGCTGGCCGGGCAGTCGTGAAGCCGCCCGCTCCGCTGGCCTGGTAGCCGCGAAGCGGCGTATCGAAACCCCGCAAACCGACCCCTGAGAATCCAGACCATGTACTCCGCCATCGCGAAGAACAAGCGCAACACCGTGCTCATCATCGCGCTCTTCCTCGTCATCATCGGCGCGCTCGGCGCCCTCACCGCCTGGATCGCCGACAACTGGTGGATCGCGGGCGTCACGCTGGCCGTCGCGGTCGGGTACGCGATCATCCAGTACTTCGCGGCCACGAGCGAGACGCTCGCGCTCGCCGGAGCCGTCGAGATCTCGAGGTACGACAACCCGCGGCTCTACCGCATCGTCGAGAACCTCGCGATCACCGAGGGACTGCCGATGCCGAGGGTCTACGTCATCGACGATCCCGCGCCGAACGCCTTCGCGACCGGCCGCGACCCCGAGCACGCCGTGGTCGCCGCGACCACCGGCATCCTGCAGCTCATGAACGACGCCGAGCTCGAGGGGGTCATGGCCCACGAGCTCGGGCACGTCAAGAACTACGACATCCGGGTCTCGCTCGTCGTGTTCGGGCTCGTCGTCGCGGTCGGCCTGCTCGCCGATATCGCGCTGCGCATCACGATCTTCGGCGGCCGCGGCCGCTCGAACAACAACGGCGGCCCGGCCATGATCGTGATGCTCGTCATCGGCTTGGTCGCGGCGATCCTCGCGCCGCTCATGGCGGCGATCGTCCAGGCCGCCGTGTCGCGGCAGCGCGAGTACCTCGCGGATGCCACGGGCGCCATGACGACGCGGCATCCGGAGGCGCTCGCGAGCGCTCTCGAGAAGCTCCGGGCGTACGGGCGGCCGGTGCGGCGCACCAACTCCTCGATGTCGCACCTGTGGATCTCGGACCCCGACAGGCCGGGCTTCATGCAGCGCCTGTTCGCGACCCATCCGCCGCTCGATGACCGCATCGCCCGGCTGCGCGGCAGCCTCGACCGCTTCTAGGCACCGCGCCCCGTCACGACTGGTTTCGCAACTCAGGAGTATTCGGCTTCAGACGCTGTCGCGGCCGTCTGGCGACCCTCCTTCCTGAGTTGCGAGCCCGTCGGGTTTCGCAACTCAGGAGAGTTTCGGATGCGGGGTGTGCAAGGCCTCGATCCGCCGGATGTTCCTGAGTTGCGAAGAATGGGCGGGCCAGGGCGGATGCCGAACCGCGTCCTCCCCGCACCGCTCACCCGACGAGCGGCACGCCGGCCTCCGCTGCCACCGCCCGCGCGAGGTCGCCGCGGTCGACCACCTCGAGCCCGTCGAGGCCCTGCCACGCGGCGAGGGAACGCAGCTCGGGCACGATCCGCTCGGCCACCGCATCCGTCACGCCCTCCTCGCGCCAGGCCGACTGCACGCGCAGCACCCCGCGCTTGCGGTCGTTCTTGAGGTCGATGCGCCCCACGAGCGCCTCGTCGACGAGCACGGGCAGTGTGTAATAGCCGTACACCCGCTTCGGCGCGGGGGTGTAGATCTCGATGCGGTAGTGGAACCCGAACAGGCGCCGCGCCCGATCGCGCTCCCACACGACGGGGTCGAACGGCGAGAGCAGGGCCGTCGCCTCGACGCGGCGCGGGATGCGGGCGTCGCGGTGCAGGAAGCCGGGCCGGTTCCAGCCCGGCACGCTCACCCGCCGCACGACCCCCTCGTCGACGAGCTGCTCGAGCGCAGGCTTCGCGTCTGGCGTCTTCAGCCGGTAGTAGTCGGCGAGGTCGGAGAGTGTGCCGATGCCGTGGGCGCGGGCCGCGCGTTCCATGAGCAGGTGGGCGGCCTCCCCGCGCGGCACCTCACGCGAAAGCAGCTCGGCCGGCATGACCTGCTCTGGCAGCGCGTAGCTGCGCTCGAACCGCTCACGGCCCCCGGACACCACGTCGCCGACCGAGAACATCCACTCGAGGCCCTCCTTGACCTCGTCCCAGTCCCACCAGCTGCCGCGCGGTCGCGCGTTCGCGTCGCGCTCGATCGCGGACGCCGGGAGCGGTCCCTTCTCGGCCAGCTCGGACCGCAGCCAGGCGAGGGTCGAGGCATGCGCGGCGAGCCAGTCGCCCATCCGGCGGTCGTAGCGCTCGCGGAAGTCCCGCATCCGGAAGCGGAACAGCGGCCAGTCCTCGCGCGGGATGAGCGCCGCCTCGTGTGCCCAGTACTCGAGGTACGGCCCCGTCGCGGCGAATGTCAGCCGATCCAGCAACGCCTTGTCGTAACCGCCGAGGCGCGCGAAGAGCGGCAGGTAGTGGCTGCGCTCGAGCACGTTGACCGAGTCGAGCTGCAGCAGGCCGAGGCGCCCGATCGCGAGGTTCAGCGCTCGGGTGCCGACGGCCTGGGGGCGGGGACGCCCGAAGCCCTGCGCCGCGAGGGCGATGCGGCGCGCGGATGCGGGGGAGACGCTGTCGGCCACCCGATCGACACTAGCGACGACCTCCGAC
>JASGGJ010000026.1:0-27892 GCA_047605085.1 Protaetiibacter sp. | reverse complement strand
CCGAGCCGACCCCGGAGATCGTGACAGTAACGCTCGACCACGCCGAGGCGACCCTCCTCATGCTGTGGGATGTCGACGGCAACGCCTGGCTTGTCCCCGGCTATGCCTTCGAGACGACCCCCGACCAGGGGTTCTGGATCTCGATCGTCGCGCTCGTCGAGGGTGTCATCGCCCTGCCAGAGCCGATGCAGGTCGAGCCGATGCTCCTCGAGCCTGCCCCCGCCACGGCGGAGTAGCCCGGCGAGTGCCCGGAGAATCGTGCCGAATTGCTCTTATGGCGCCCCATAACGACGATTCGGCACGATTCTCGGCACATCAGGGGCGGCGCGCGTCGAGGATGCGGCGGAGGCGCGCGAGGAAGGCGGCGGGGTCCACGAACAGATCGGCAGCGGTGACGCGGATGACGCGGTAGCCCGCATCCTCGAGAAGCTCCCGGCGCTGCAGGTCGCGCAGCCAGGTCGCTCTGTCGACGCGATGCACATCGCCCTCGTAGTCGAGCACGACGCGCTCCCGCACGAACGCGAGATCTGCGTGCAGCACGAGACCGCCCGCGACCGTCACCGCGAAGTCCACGGCGGGCTCGGGGAGACGGGCGCGCACGACCAGCAACCGAAGCAGGCTCTCCGGGCGCGAGTCGACGCCGGAACGGATCCGCGGCAGCGCCCAGGCGACCTTCGCCGCCCCCGGCGAGCCGCGGAGGAGCGACGCCACCTCTCCGAGGCGGGACAGGGTCGTCACCCCTTCCGTGCGCACACCGCGGATGCGCTGACCGGTGACCAGCGCATCCCCCGCCGCGACCAGATCCTCCCGGCCGAGCAACCCGGCCGACTGGCACCAGGCGAACGCCGCCTCGGACACCGGATGCGCGGCGCGAGTGGTTACCTCGAGCTTCCGCAGCGAGTGGCCTCGCACTCCCGTGCCGCGTGGCGGGGTGCGCGGGAAGAGCACCGCAAGATGGAGCGGCTCCGCGTCGCACCAGCGCGGGAGCGGCGCGCCGAACAGCGCGAGCGCCGTGACGTGGCTGAAGCACTGCTCGGGAAGCAGGAGCGGCGCGTAAGCGCGGCAGCGATCGCGCAGCTCATCGGGATCGAAGTCGAATGCCGCGATCCCGTGGAACGGGCGGACGATGTCGGGACGCCGCATCCGCCCGGTGCTGATCCCCCACTGGGGTGCGTCCGCGCTGCGGATGACGAGGCCGCGCACCTCTTCTGGAATGTCGGCGGGTCGTCGGGCCATCCCCCGATGCTGCCCGAGAGCGCGCAAGGGCGTGGGCACTCATCCACACCCCGGGGAATCGTGCCGAATTGCTCTTACAGCGCGCCATAGCGACGATTTGGCACGATTCTCCGAGCTCAGCCGAGGCGAGCGACCAACTCGGCGGCGGGCAGCTCGGTGCGCTCCCCGCTGCGGCGATCCCAGAGCTCGACCACCCCATCCGCCGCCCCGCGGCCGACGATGACGATCGTCGGAACGCCGATCAGCTCGGCATCGCCGAACTTCACCCCGGGGGACACTCTCGGCCGGTCGTCGTAGAGCACCTCGAAACCGGCGGCCTCGAGCTCGGCGGCGAGCGAGGCGGCGAGCGAGAACGCCGCCTCGTCCTTGCCGGTCGCCACGAGGTGCACGTCGAACGGCGCGATCCCGCGCGGCCACAGCAGTCCGCGCTCGTCGGCCGTCGTCTCGGCGATCGCGGCGAGGATGCGCGTCACGCCGATGCCGTAGGAGCCCATCGTGACCGTCACGAGCTTGCCGTTCTCATCCAGCACCTTGAGCCCCAGCGTCTCGGCGAAGAAGCGGCCGAGCTGGAAGACATGCCCGATCTCCATGCCGCGTGCCAGCTCAACGGGTCCAGAGCCGTCGGGGGCGGGGTCGCCCGCGCGCACACTCGCGACCTCGACGAAGCCGTCTGCGCCGAAGTCGCGCCCGGCGACGAGCGAATGGACGTGCTTCTCGTCGATGTTCGCGCCCGTGATCCAGCTCGTCCCCTCGACCACCCGCGGATCGAGCAGGTACCGGATGCCGGTGGCCGACTCCTCCCCGAGGATGGCGCCCTCCGGCGACCACGGGCCGATGTACCCCTTGACCAGCAGCGGATGGCGCGCAAAGTCCTCGGGCGTCGCGGGCTCGACGAGGGCAGGCGCGAAGGCGACTTCGGCGCGCTTGTCGTCGACGTCGCGGTCGCCGGGGATGCCGACGACCACGAGCTCCCGCGTACCGTCCTGGTGCGTGACGGCGAGCACGACGTTCTTGAGCGTGTCGGCGGCGGTGTACGCGCCGCCCTCGCGCGCGGGGAGCACGGCGTTGCTGTGCGCGACGAGCGTGTCGATCGTCGGGGTGCCCGGCGAGTCGAAGATCTCGGGCTCGCCCTCGGCGTCGAACGGGATCGGCGCGGGGGCGAGGGTCGTGAACGCCTCGACGTTGGCGGCGTAGCCTCCGGCCGAGCGCACGAAGGTGTCCTCGCCGATCGGCGTGGGGTGCAGGAACTCCTCAGAGCGGGCTCCGCCCATCAGGCCGTTATCGGCCTGCACGATGACGTAGTCAAGGCCGAGCCGGGTGAAGATGCGCTCGTAGGCGGCACGCTGCGCCTCGTAGGAGGCGTCGAGTCCGGCGTCGTCGACATCGAAGGAGTAGGCGTCCTTCATCGAGAACTCGCGCCCGCGCAGCAGCCCGGCCCGCGGGCGGGCCTCATCGCGGTACTTGTCCTGGATCTGGTAGATCGTCAGCGGCAGATCCTTGTAGGACGAGTACAGGTCCTTCACGAGCAGTGTGAAGACCTCCTCGTGCGTGGGAGCGAGCAGATAGTCGTCACCCTTGCGATCCTTCAGGCGGAAGATGCCGTCACCGTACTTCTCCCACCTGCCGCTCGCCTCGTAGGGCGCGCGGGGCAGCAGCGCGGGGAACAGCACCTCCTGGGCGCCCGCCGCCGCCATCTCCTCGCGGATGACGCGCTCGATCCTGGCCCGCACCCGCAGCCCGAGCGGCAGCCACGCGAAGATGCCAGGCGCCTGGCGCCGGATGTAGCCAGCGCGCACGAGCAGCTTGTGGCTCGTCGCCTCCGCGTCGGCGGGGTCTTCCTTCAGGGTGCGGACGAAGAGCTGGGACAGGAGGGTGGGCACCCGTTCACAATAGTCGCGCCTCAGGAGCCGGGATCGAACGGCAGCTCCTCGCCCACCGGGAACGGCAGCGCCGTCCAGTACGGGGTCAGGCCGCTCCACTCCTCGATCGACGCGACATCGGCGGCCGGCGCGATTCCCGCGGAGGGATCGAGGGCGACGGCGTCCGCGATCGGCCGCAGCAGCAGGATGACACGCTCGCCGCTCGGGATGGGGTCCTCGGCGGGCTGCGGCGGGTTCTCGACGCAATAGTCCCGCGGCGCGAAAGCCCACAGCTCGGGACCCGCGAATTCGCCCTTGAGCACGCTCTCGACGACGATGGGATGGCGCTCGGCAGGACCTGTCGGCAGTTCGACCGTGCCGGCGGCGGACTCGGCCACCCCGATCACGACGAGGGTCGCGTCGTCGAAGGCCTCCTGGGCGCTCGTGTAGTCCACCCAGCTGGCGCAGGCCACGGCCCGCGGAGCGCAGCCGGACAGCGCGGATGCGGCGAGCGCCACGGTACCGATGAACGCGATCAGGCGGGGCATGCCCCCACGCTACGGACAGCGAACCCGCGCGCGCCACCCAACGAAACGGTTCTCCCGGATCCTGCCGCGAGGGGCGCCGGCACCGGTGAGGCCTACGCCGCCGAGACATGGCAGAATCCGCATATGCTCCGGCTCGACCTGCGCCACGATCCGCTCCCGTCGAGCGCGCGCGTCGTCGTCATCGGCAGCGGCCCGTCCGGCATGACCGTCGCCGCGACACTGGCCGCCCGGGGCATCCACGCGGTCGTCGTGGAGTCCGGCCCGGATGCGGAGCAGCTCAACCGGATCGACAACGTCGGTGCGCCGCGGGTCGAGCCGCAACGGCTGGTCCGCCGCCGGGAGCTCGGCGGCAGCTCGATGGCATGGTCGGGGCGGTGCACCCCGCTCGACGACATCGACTTCGAGGAACGGGACTGGGTGCCCCACTCCGGCTGGCCGATCACCCCGGCACAGCTGGGCTCCGATCTCGACGCCGCGAGCGAGCTCTTCGCGCTCGGCGAGCAGGAGTACGGCGACGGCCTGTGGCCGCTGCTCGGCAGCTCCCCCCCGACCCCGCGGCTCGACCCCGCGCTGCTGCTCGAACGGTTCTGGCACTTCAGCCGCGGACGCCGCGACCCGGCGGGGCCGACGCGGTTCGACGGCGACCTCGACGGCGACTTCACCGTCGTGACCTCGGCGACCGCGACACGCATCCACGCGGATTCGGGGCGCGCGACCGCCGTCGACGTGGCCACTCCGGACGGCGCTGGAAGCACGATCGCGTGCGACACCGTGGTCGTGGCCGGCGGGGCGATCGAGACGCCGCGTCTGCTGCTCGCGAGCGGGCTGGGCAACGAGCTCACCGGCCGGTATCTCATGGATCACCCCGGCGTGGCGATCGCGTCGATCCCGGTCACGGGCGCCGAGAGCGTTCGCAGCCGTTTCGGCAGCTACTGGCGTCCCGCCGAGCCGTTCCGGCTCAGTTACCTCAACGGGATCGCCCTGTCGCCGAGGGTTCAACGCGAGCAGCGGCTGCTCAACGCCGCCTGCTGGCTCGACGAGTTCCCCGCCGTCGACGACCCCTGGCAGGCCGGGATCCGTCTCGCGCAGCGGCTGCGCGGATCCTCCCCGAGCGGCGCCAACGAAGAATCGGTCGAGTTCTGGCGCACCCGTGACGGTCTCAGCACGATGCGGCCGACCCTCCTCGGCGACGTCTGGGCGGTGCTGCGGCACCCGGTTCTCATCGTCCGAGGACTCGCCCGCCTCCGCCGCAACCGTCCGCCGCTGTACCGCGCCGACCGCATCGACCTGTACGCGCTCGCCGAGCAGCTGCCGGATCCCGACAGCCGCGTCTCGCTGTCCGATCGGCTGGATCCGCTGGGGGTGCCGCTGCCCCGGATCGACTGGCGGCTCCACGACGAGGAGTTCCGTACCGTCCGCGCGCTGCTGGACACCGTGATCCGCGAGTTCGAGCGGATCGGCCTTCCGGCGCCGCAGCCGGCACCCTGGATGGAGTCGGCCGACACGTGGCGCACCCGGGTGCTCGACCGCGCGCACCAGCTCGGGACCGCGCGGATGGGCGCCACCCCCGAGACGGGCGTCGTCGACACCGACCTCAAGGTCTACGGCACCGAGAACGTGTTCGTGGCGGACGGTTCCGTGTTCCCCACGAGCGGGCACGCCAACCCCACCCTGCTCATCGTCGCTCTCGCGCACCGTCTCGCTCTGCACCTCGCGGCGCGCGAGTGACCGGGCCCGGCGGCGGGGCTCGGCGATAGGGCTCAGCGGTAGAACCGGACCCAGTCCACTTCCATCCAGGAGGGCGAGGTCGCGCTCCCGTCAGGGAACCAGTCGAGCTGGATGCACAGGTGCATGGGGCCCGGCGGAAGGTGGCTCGCCGTCGTGTCCCGGAAGAACTCGACGCCGTCGATGTAGCCGATCATCGTCGTCGAATTCCACTCCACGGCATAGTTGTGCCATGCCGTCTGATCGATCGTCTGGTTGGTGCGCGTCACGGTCTTCTCGCAGCCCGAGATGAGCACGAAGTTGACGACGTCGGTCGCCGCCCAGCCCTCGGCGAAGTCGACCTCCCCGTCGCACGGCCAGCTGTTCGAGTTCGGCCACAGCAGGAGGACGGGGTGGTACTTCGGATCGCGCTGGCTCACGCGCATCCGGACCTCCCACTTGCCGTAGGTGCTGCTGTCGAACCGGGCCGCCATCCCGCCGGTGGTCCCGTTCGCGTCGCCGGAGACGCGGACGACGCCTCCCGACACGCTGAAGGCGCTCGGGGAGCGCACGCCGTTGCCGGCGTGGCCGACGCTGTCGTACACCGACCAATTCGATGAGGAGGGGGCGCCGGTGTAGGCGAACTCGTCACCACCGGCGACGGTCCCCCAGCCGTAGCGGACGGCGGCCGACGCCGAATCGCCGGAACCGCTCGAGCTCGAGCCGGAATCGCCGGATGCGTCCGAGCTCGAGCCGCCCGTGTCGGACTCCCCGGAATCGGAGCCGTCGGACGGTGCCGACTCATCGGCCGAAGCGGTGGAAGTCGGAGTGGGCGTGCCGGTGCGGCCGCTCGCGGAAGGAGTCTTCGACGCGGACGGGGACGGATCGTCCGGGGACGGCATGCTGGACGGCGAACAGCCCGCGACGATCACGGCCATCGCGACGGCCCCGGCCCCGCCCAGCATCCGTCGCCATGTCCAGCGTCGCATCACGATCCTCTCCTCGGCGGGCCGACGGCTCGATTCCTCATGCCGCCCTCAGCGCGTAGCGCTCGACGAGCTCGCCGACGTCTCCGGTGGCGAGCCGGGCCAGGGCGTCGTCGATCCGGCGCGGCGAGAACACGTTGCCGTGATAGCTCGCGGTGATGGTCGCTCCGCACCTGGTCGGGGCGATGGCGATGCAGATGGCGAGCGGATCGTTACCGGGTGCCGTGGCCCCGAAGAACCAGCTGTCGCGTCGATCCTGCCACGGGAGTCCGTCGACCTCCTGGCGGATGCCCACCGTCGTGACGACGACATCCGCGCGAGGCCGGACCGGTACGGCGAGCGGTGCCGCGGCCCGGTGCGCGGGTCGGAGGGAGCTGAGGACCATCGAGAGCAGAGGGCGCCCGCTGTCGACGCTCCGCGCCAACTGCTCGGACATCGCGACCGCGGAATCCCCACGGCCGGCCGAGACCGGGACAGGGGGCGCGAAGTTCCCGACCAGATCGACGCCGTCGGGGAGATAGCGGCGCGCGTCGATCGGGACCCAGGTCAAGGGCTTCACGTCGATCGACTCGGCCTCGAGAGCGGCGCGCGCCACGGCCATCAGGGCGATCGTCGCCGGCACCCGGGCGGAGTCCTTCTTGTACGCCCGGCGCAGCTCCCCGAAACGTTCGTTCGTGATCGTCGAGGTGGAGATCCTCGGATCCGGGGTCCACGGACGCAGCTCCGGCTCCTGCGGCTGCTCGACCGCCGGGCTTCCCGCGGCGAGCGCGGCACGCCACGCCCTGGGCCGCATCCCGAGGGTGTGCCACACCGCTCGGGACAGGGCGCGCCGCGGTTCCGGACGCATGAGCCAATCGGGGACCGGTTCACCGTCCGCCACGGCGATCACGGCGGGGGCCATGCGCATGAGGATGCCGCTGTCGCCGAGCGAGTGATCCCCGGAGAACAGCACGTGGCGATCCGTCAGGGTGAAGTGCATCGCGGCGGGGCTCGGCGGCGCGCTCACGCGCGGCCCGAAACCCGTGACGAAATTCTCGAGCCCGTCGCCGGGGATCGTCTCGACCGCGCTCTCGGCCCACTCGGCGGCACGGTCGCGACGCGAGATCCTCCGACGGCGGTCCGGTGAGATGTCCGCGCCGACCCGGAGCAGCGGCGTCTCACGCACGATCGTCGCCAAGGCCTCGACGAACGCCTCACGCGATGGCACCCGAATCGGACCGAAGAGGTACTCGACGCGGATTCCGACGTGCTGCGCATCCCGACGCGTCATGCGTTCCTGTGCCATCGGAGTCCCCCTCACTCGGACGGCACCAACTCGAAGAGCCGGTTGCCGCCCACCGAGAACACCACGCGCCAGTCGGGATCGTCAAGGAGCGCCTGCTGGAAGCGATCGATCGACCCCGCGGGATACGTCCCCAGATAGTCGGACTGGGCAGCCATGCCGTCGGTGACGATGATGTACACGGGCCTGCCGGATCCCCCCATCCCGCGTTCCAGCTGGGTCAGCCACTGCGTCCCGGTGAAGTCGGAACCCGGCCAGCCGGCCCACGCGCTCATCGGGATGTCGAACCCGGAGTCGACGACGGCGTGCCGGACGTAGTCGCCCACCGCACGGTTCGGCCCGCCCGCCCCCGGCGACAGCAGGTATGCGTCATCCGGAATGGTCTCGAGCGCGTACTGGGTGACGGCGATCGCCCCCGGGGTCACGAGCTGGATGCGCCAGTTCCCGTAGAGCGCCTGCAGGCTTCCGATCAGGATCGCGACCGCGAGACCCGCCGTCACGACCCGGGCGATCCGGCTTCCCGCCCGCACCGACGCGTACGCGACCGGTGCGAGCAGCAGCGCCGCGCCGGGAACCCCGTAGAGATAGGCGCGCAGAATGCCCTCCCCGCCGTAGCTCTGCACCGTCAGCAGGAGAAGCGGCGCGAACGTCAGCACGCCGCCGACGCTCGCGACCGTCCAGCCTCGGCCTCCCCGGCGCCAGGCGAGCACGAGCACGATCGCGCACAGCAGGTACACGGAGACGGCGACGCCGCGGGCCGCGAGGGTCGCGGCCAGCTGGTCGATGCTCCCGCTCGCGAAGGTCGTCGCCGTATCGGTCGCCGTCTCGAGCGGGCTGGAGGTGTTGACGATCGCCTCGTGGCCGAGCGACGCCCGTTCCAGGAGCAGGTAGACGCCCGCGATCAGTCCGTACACCACTCCGATCCAGCGCGGGCGGATCCGTCCGAGGACGCCGAGCGCGAGCGCGCTCACGATCAGCCAGAACGGGGTCAGCTGATGGGTGACCACGATCCCGAGGAAGGCGGGCACCGAGAGCCACCCGTAGAGAGGACGCCGCCGCCCGTGCAGCAGCAGGGCGAGCACCACGAGGGCGAGGACGTAGGAGATGGCCTGAGGGGAGAAGTAGTCCTGCGCGACCCAGTTGACGAGCACCGAGATCATCGATGCGGTCAGCGCGGGCAGGGGGGCGAGCGTCGCCGCCCTGGCGAGCGCGTAGACGGCGGCGGCACAGGCCAGATCGATCGCGAGCGGGAACCACTGGGCCAGCTGTGTGGTCGAGATCCCGGTCGCCGAATGAAGCCACGCGAACGCCGCGAAGAACCCGGGCCAGCCGCTGTAGATGTCGACATCCGTCGGCGTCGCATGCCCGGTCGTGGCGATGTAGTCGACGACTCCGAGGTGCTTGTAGGTCCAGGTGTAGACCGGATCCGCGACCGCGGCGACGGCGGGCAGCCGCATCACGACGACGACGACCACGAGAGCGGACGTCGCGAGGCGGAACGATCCCCCGTGCACGGCGACCACGAACGCCGCGATCGCCACCAGCTCGGCGATCACGATCCCGAAACCCGGGCCTGCCAGAAGGCTGGCGGCGGATGCGGTGGTGGTCGCCACGCCGACGGTCGCCACGATCGCGGTGACGCCCGCCGCGGCGAGCAGCAGGATCGTCGTCAGCGAGCGCAGGCGAACCGAGGCGAGCGGCCGGGATCCGATCTCGACCGCGGGCAGTCCCAGGAAGCTCGACCACGCGGTCATTCGAGCACCGTTCCCTGGCGCGAGCGCCGCTCGAACGCGTATCGTGCGAGGCGTCCGAAACCGGCGAGCGCGGTCGGGACCGCGATCAGCAGGGTCATCGCGGGGACGCTCCACCAGCCGGGCAGCTGCGAGGCGACCCCGGCCACGGCGACCAGGATCGCGACTCCGGTCGCCGGGACGGCGATGAGGCCGAGGGAGTGCGGCAGCCTGACCCAGGATGCGAGGGCAGCGCCCGGTCCAATCAGCACGGCGCCCGCGGCGAGCGACGTCGCCACGGGCGACGGCAACCACGGCGCCGCCGCGAGGACGATGCCGGCCGTGCCGCAGACGGCCGCGGCCACGGCCCATCCCATCGGCCGCTCGACGATCGGATCGTCGGGATCGGCGCTCGTGTCGTCCATGCTGCTCAGTCCGCGCGCGCCGCCCAGGCGCTCCATCAGATAGGCGAACGGCCCCACGAGCACCTGGCGGAGCTCGGTGCGCCCCACCTGACGGATCTCGCTCGCGAGATCCTCGCTGACCGCGGATCGCGCACCGTCGAGGGCGGTCACCTCGCCGCCGCCCTTCGCGATCAGCTGTCTGCTCGCGTGCGGTGCTCGGGCGAGGGCGCGGACCAGCATGCGCGGGGTGAAGGCCACCTTCGTCAGCCACGCGCCGAGTCCGCGCCCGTAGCCGACCGACTGGGCGCGGAGCGCTGCCAGTTCGGCGCGGTGCCGGTGCCAGATCACCGCGGACGGCTCGATCGCGATTGCGCCGCCGCCGAACAGTGTCCGCACGAAGATGTCCAGATCCTCTCCGCCCTTGGTGCGGGTGCCCACTCCGAGCGCGGTGTCGAATCCGTCGAGCCGGAGCAGCGTGGCTCGCAATGCCGCGAAGTTCGCACCCGTGCCGAACTGGCCGACGGAGAACGGGAACATCGGGAGCTCCTCTGGCTGCTCCGACAGACGGTAGACGGCCGGGAGCAGATTGCTCGACCAGTTGACGCGCCCGTCGAAGTAGGCCTGCACCTCGGTCCGCAGCTCGCCGCTCGGCACCAGTCCCGATACCAGTTCGACGTCGGCACCCCGGCGGAAGCCTCGCACGATCCCGCGCAACCAGCCCGGGTCGACGAGCACATCGTCGTCCGTGAACGCGACGATCTCGCCGGGGGCGGCCAGCAGACCGGTGTTGCGCGCGGTCGCGAGGCCGGCACGCGGTTCGCGCAGATACCGCACCCCTTTCGCCGCGAACTCCCGCTCGATCAGCTCCCGCGTGAGCTCGGTGCTGGGTGCGTTGTCGACGACGATCACCGTGAAATCCGGATAGTCGACGGCGATGATCGAGGTCAGCGCGTCCCGGAGCATCTCCGGCCGATCCCGCGTGCAGACGATCACCGAGATCGAGGGAAGTGTCTCCTCGACAGGCGCATCCGGGACGTCGAGGCCCGTCGGCAGCGCGTCGACGCCGCTCGTCAGCGAGTGCGGATCGAGGACCCCCGATTGCAACGGCACCGAGACGAAGCCCAGCACGGTGCCGGCTCGTCGGACGAGCAGCCGGGCGGTGGAGAACGGCTCGCCCCCGCGCGCCACGACACGGACCCGCGAATACGGCGGACGGACGACGTCGAGATCGAGCATCCCGACCCATTCGGCATCCGACCACTCGACCTCCCCGCCGAGCGGCATCGCGGGCTCAAGCAGGAAGGTCTTCCTCCTCGGCACGGGAGACCACCTCCCTGGTGCGCGAGGCGCGGATCAGGCCGACGATGCCCACCGTGGACATGAGGGCCGAGATGACCAGCACGACCGTGGCCGCACCCATCGCGCCGTAGGGCCCGGCCGCGAACCAGACCCCCGCGACCAGCACCGCGGAATTGACGAGCGCCCACACCAGCAGCGTGGCCGTGGCCCGGCGCGCACGCAGCGACGAGGCCCACATCGTGACGACGGTGTTGATCACCGAGGTCGCCGCCAGCAGGGCGATGACCGCCCAGCCTCCCGCTTCGACGTAGAAATCGCCGAGGATCCACAAGATGACCGGGGCGACCGCGACGAGCCCGACCGCCGCGATGGCCGCGATCGTCGCGGTGCGCAGCCAGATCCGCACGAGGCCGGTGCGGCTGCGCCCGTCCGCGGACGCGTGCCGGGCGAACGACGATCCGAACGAGTGGGTGACCAGATCGATGGTCGCGGCGAGCTGCGCGGCGAGGGCGTAGACGGCGCCCTGCTCCGGCCCCGCGAAAGCGGTGACCAGCGCGGGCAGCAGGAGGAACGTGGACACGTACACGCCCGACGCGATCCCGCCACGGGTGACGAACAGGGTGAACTCGCGACGCAGCTCTGGCGACACGCGGCGATCGTTCCCCTCTTCCGCCCTGGCGTGGCGGGGCGAGACGAGAGACCACGCGATGACACCGGCGACGGCTGCCGGCACGATCGCCGAGAGCACGAGGGCCCAGGACGATCCCGCGAGCGCGAACGCCAGGATCGGAAGCATTCCCAGCTTGACGAGGTTCGCCGGGCCGTTGAGGTAGAGCGTCCACCGCACCTGGCCGAGGCCTTGAAGCACGGCGTCCTTGATGACGAAGAACGCCCAGGCCACGGTCGACACGACGATCGCGCCCACCAGCAGCGGGCTTGCCCCGCCTGGCTGGAGCGCGAGAACGGCGACTCCGACGCCAGCCGCGACGACGGCGACGATCGCGAGCACGACCGCACCCAGCCGCAGCAACGCGGCGCGTTGCGCCCCTGCGGCGGGGAGCATGACGAGCAGCGCGTCCCCGATGCCGGTCGCCCCGATCGCGGCGGCGGCGGTGATGACGCCCAGATGGGCGGTCCCGATGCCGACCTCGGTCGGCGTCATCGTGCGTGCTGCCACGATCCAGAACGCGAAGCCGACGATCGAGGTGATGCCGTATCCGAGGATCAACCAGACGGAGTCCTTCTGCACCCGCTTGGCGAGGTCGGCGACGACGGCGCGCTCGCGCCCCTGCGGGGAGTCCGCGACGTCCAGCGGCTGCAGCGATTCGACGCTCATACCGCGACCTCGATCCGCGGCGCACGGGCGGCGGCATCCACCCGCGCCACCCGCCCGTAGACGTAGCCCGCACCCGCGGCCAGCAGGGACAGCACGATCGCCGTTCCGCGCGCCGCGCCACCGCGCCCGATGGCGGTCGCCTCGCGAGCGAGAGCCCGCGGAAGGACCGAGGCGACATACGACCTCTCGCTCGACAGGGCGTCGCCCGAGCCGTGCTTTCTGGCGAGTCCCGCCTTCGACACGCCCTCGTAGAAGCTCCGGCGAGAGAGGTAGCGCCAGGTGACCCGGTCGGCGGACACGCGATGCCGCACCGACGACGTGGGCTCGTAGAGGATGCGCGCGTCCGGATCCGCCTGCCGGACCCGGATGCACAGCTCGGTCTCCTCGCACCCCAGGGGGAATCGGCCGATCCTGCCGGTGTCGAGATCGAATCCGCCCAGCTCGAGCAGCACGCTGCGGCGGAACACCATCGAGCAGCCGATGACGTTGCGCACCTCGCGCTGCTCGGTGGGGAGCCCGGTGTAGCTGCTTCCCACGATCCAGTAGAGCTCGGCCGGATACATCCCCCCTCCCCGGCCCTCGGGCCAGACGGGACGGGATCCTCCGCCGACGCACACCACTCTCGGGTCGGCGAACGGCGCGACCAGCCTGCTCAGCCAGTGCGGTTCGGCCGCGGCGTCGTCGTCGAGGAAGGCCACGAGCTCGCCCCGCGCGGCGGAGACTCCCGTGTTGCGCGCACCGGACAGGCCGCGCCGCGAGTCGTTGGCGACCACGCGGTGCTCCGGCCAGCGCGCGAGGGCGCGTTCGAGCAGTTCCTCGTTGTGATCGACGACCAGGATGATCTCGTGCTCGGTGTCCTGCGCCTCGACCGAGGCGACCGCTTCGACGATCTCGTCCCAGCGCGCCAGGGTGTACGCGCAGATCACCACCGAGATCGGCGATGCGCTCATGCTGCGTCGAAGTACTCGCTGGCGGTCAGTTCGCGAACATCGGTGGCCCTTGCCCTGATCGCCTTTCCGCGAGCGCTGCGCCACTCGTCGACGATCGTGCGGAGCACGCGCAGCCCGTCGGTCACGGCGTTGAGATTGCTGGCGCCGTGGATCCGCAGCTTCTCGACGCTCGGCACCTCGACGATTCTGAGCCCGGCGGCCGCGAAGCGGCAGTTGAGCACCGTCTCGATCTCGAAGCCGTCGCCCCAGCGCATCTGCCCGTCGGCACGCTCCGGAAGCCCGGCGGCCGGCAGTTCCAGGACGGGGAGAACCGATCGGCGGAACGCGTTGTAGCCGTAGCACAGGTCGGTGTACCGGGAGCGGAACAGCACGTTCGTGATGAGGTTGAGTCCGAGGTTGCCGGCTCTACGGATGAGCGTGATGTCCTCGCTGCCGCCACCGGGGGCGAAGCGCGATCCCTTGGCGACATCGGCGCCAGCCACGAGGGTGGCGACGAAGTCCGAGATCTCGTCCGGGTCGGCAGAGCCGTCCGCGTCGAACATGACGATGACGTCACCGGTCGCCGCCTCGAATCCGCACACGAGGGCGTTGCCCTTGCCGCGGCGGGTCTGGCGGACGATGCGGATCGACGGCAGCGCGGCCTGCGCTGCTTCGACGGTGCCGTCGACGGAGTTCCCGTCGACGAGGATCACTTCGTGGACTTTGGGAAGGCGGGGGAGGACTTCCTGAAGATTCCGGGCCTCGTTCTTGGCCGGAATGATGATGCTGACGGTTGGCGGAACGCCAATAGGACGGACAGTGGACACATGCACCTCGGTATCGGGGGTTCGGGTGGTGGATGGGCATGTGCGGCGACATCGACGCAGGGGGGCTCCCATACGAAGATGCAGGGTTACGGGTTTAGCTCGGGTATATCGAGCGGGGGGGCGCTCTTCGTCTGGGTACTTGACTGGAAGCTATCCAGAACCTTCGGGAGCCTCTACCCCCCGTTCGGGGGGTATCCGTCCGGATCTCCGTAAATTCGGGGGAGTTTCGGGAGAGAATGTCCGAAACGGGACGGGGGACGGATGTCGACGAAGGAAGCGATCTGCCGCTGCGGCCACCCGCGGGTGGCCCACGAGCACTATCGTCGCGGCAGCGACTGCGCCGTCTGCGGGGCCGGAGGGTGCACGCGTTTCCGCCGCGATCGGAAGGCGGTTCCTCCCGACGCCGACACCCTCCCTGGCCTGGGTGTCCTGCCCCCGTCGATCGCGACGGACGAAGCGATCGAGGAGGAGGCGCCGCGCCGTCGAAGTGCCGGCTGATCGGCGCGACACCGGCGCGATGCTCCGGGGCCGGCACGGGCTCCCGGACCAGTGGTCAGTGGGTCACGACGACCGGCTCCCCCACCGGCGCGTCATCGCCCAATTCCTCGGCGATGCGCCTGGCCTCGGCGATGAGGGTCTCGACGATCTCCGACTCCGGCACCGTCTTGATGACCTCGCCCTTGACGAAGATCTGCCCCTTGCCGTTGCCGGAGGCGACCCCGAGATCCGCCTCGCGCGCCTCGCCGGGACCGTTGACGACGCAGCCCATGACGGCGACGCGCAGCGGCACCGTGACGTTCTTGAGCCCCTCGGTGACGTCGTTGGCGAGCGTGTAGACGTCGACCTGGGCGCGGCCGCAGGACGGGCAGGAGACGATCTCGAGCTTGCGCTCGCGGAGGTTGAGCGACTGCAGGATCTGCAGCCCCACCTTGACCTCCTGCGCGGGCGGCGCGGAGAGGGAGACCCGGATGGTGTCGCCGATCCCCTCGGAGAGCAGGATGCCGAACGCCGTCGCCGACTTGATGGTGCCCTGGAACTCGGGGCCGGCCTCGGTCACCCCGAGGTGCAGCGGCCAGTCGCCACGCTCGGCGAGCAGCCGGTACGCCTTCACCATGACGATCGGGTCGTTGTGCTTGACCGAGATCTTGAAGTCGTGGAAGTCGTGCTCCTCGAACAGGCTCGCCTCCCACACGGCGCTCTCGACGAGCGCCTCGGGGGTGGCCCTGCCGTACTTCTCGAGCAGGCGCTTGTCGAGGCTTCCGGCGTTGACGCCGATGCGCAGCGAGACGCCCGCGGCCTTCGCCGCCGCCGCGATCTCGCCGACCTTGTCGTCGAACTGGCGGATGTTGCCGGGATTCACCCGCACCGCCGCGCATCCCGCGTCGATGGCCTGGAACACGTACTTCGGCTGGAAGTGGATGTCGGCGATGACCGGGATCTGGCTCTTTCTCGCGATGATGTGCAGCACATCCGCGTCGTCCTGGCTCGGCACCGCGACGCGCACGATGTCGCAGCCGGATGCGGTGAGCTCGGCGATCTGCTGAAGCGTCGCGTTGATGTTGGTGGTTGGCGTGGTCGTCATCGACTGCACGCTCACCGGCGCGTCGCCGCCGACGAGCACCTTGCCGACCTTGATCTGGCGGGACTTGCGGCGGGGAGCGAGCACCTCGGGTGGAGGCTTCGGCATCCCGAGGTTCAGGGCGGGCACGACACCAGCTTAGGACGGCGGCCCGGACGCTGCCGGGGTCGTGCTCGCTCACCTCGCGGGACGAGCTCGCCAACGCCCCTCAACCACCGACTGCGCCCCGCGAGCGGACGCGACCCCGACTCGGCGGCGCTCGACACGGAGGCGGTTACCAGAGTGTCGCGAGTCCCGGCAGCTCGGCGAATGCGGAGTCGTCGGTGAGCAACGTGAGCGATTCGAGCATCGCCTGCGCCGCGAGCATCCGGTCGAACGGGTCGCGATGACTCCACTGCAGCGACCCGGCCAGGAGCGCCTGATGCTCGTCGATACCGAGTCGGCGCACCCCGAGACGATCAAGGTGCCGGGCGTAACCGGCGACAAGGACATCGGCTTGAGGAAGTTTCCCCAGGCGTTGCTTCGTCGCGATCTCCCACGCCGACGCGGCGGAGGCGAACAGGGTCGAGCCCCGATCCGCGATGATCCGACGAGCCTCGGAGCCGAGACGCTCGGGGTCCGTCATCGCCCACAACAGCGTATGCGTGTCGAGGAGGTGACTCACGCACCGGCCTCCCAGGCGCGCAGTTCCGCCTCCGGCAGCGGGTCGAAGAACGCCATGGGCAGGGCGTAGGCGACGAAGCCGAGCTCGCGCTCGACGGGAGGCTGGATCGGCACGAGCTTCGCCGCCGGCGTGTCGCCCCGCGCGATGACGATCTCCTCGCCCCGCTCCACCTGGGCGATCAGAGCGGACAGGTGCGTCTTTGCGAACTGCACCTTCACCTGAGACTGTCCCACGAGTCGAGCATACGATCAAGACCAAGCTTGGTCAACCATGGTTGGTCTATTTGTTCGCATGGTGGCGACCGCTCGCGCAGGATCGCACACGAGTCAGGCGAATTCGCGGCGCATGACGAGCCTGCGCGGAGTGGGCCGCGACACGACGGTCATCCCCGCAGCCTCGAACATCGCCGGGGTGCCCACGAACAGCTCACCCCAGGTATCGTTCGCGCCGGGAGGCAATTGCATGGGATAGCCCTCGACGGCCCGCGCACCGTGCGCCCGCGCGTGGTCGACGGCCGCCACCGCGAGCGCCGTGCTCACGCCGCGACGGCGCTGCTCGCTCCGCACCGCAAAGCAGACGATCGCCCACACGCCGTCGTCGGACCGGTCCTCCTCGCGGCCGGTCCACGGGACCCGCAGCTGCGCGAGCCGCGCATAGCGGGTGCGGGGCTCGACGGCGCACCAGCCGGCGGGTTCGCCGTCGAGGAAGGCGACGAGGCCGCTCGTGCGCGCCGCATCCGGTCTGCCGCACGCGGTCTGTTCCCGGAAGCGCCGTTCGCGCTCCTCGCGCGGCATCCCGGAGAACTCCTTGCCGCGCGTGAAGAACCACTGGCACTGGCAGCGCGCCGCCTCGCCGTGCGCCCCGAGGGCGGTCTGCAGCTCGTGCCAGGAAACCTCGTTGGCCGGCAGGACGCGGATGTCGTCGCTCATGTCGGCATCCTGGCACCGCCGAGCGACATCGGCACGCCGCAGGCCCTAGCCGATCAGCTCGACGAGCGCCTCCCGGAACAGCTCGGGGGCCTCCAGGTGCGCGGAGTGACCGCATCCCTCGACCGCGAGCTCGCGGAAGACCCCTCCGGAGGCCGCGTAGCGCTCGAGCACCTCGCGGGTCTGGCTCACCATCGGCTGCGGCGGCGCGAGCTCGGCACCCGGCCAGCCGGGGATGATGCCGTGCTTGCCGAGGGTGTTGAGATCGAAGAAGGACTCGTCGGAGACGATCGCGTCCTGCACCCCGTGCACCCACAGCACGGGCGGCTTGACCGCGACGTCGACGATGCCGCTCGTGTCGAAGTAGCCCGGCGCCATCGTGTTGAGCACCCCGCGCGTGCCGGGCCCGAAGCCCGGCCAGCCCGACGCGGTCGCCACGTCCCCAGGGTAGTTGTCGACACCCGTGCGCGTCGTCAGCATCGACTCCACCCAGACGTCCTCGTGCTCGGCGATCGTCGCAGGGTCGGCGACGTATGCCGTCCGCAGCACGCTCCTGGGCGAGGCGGGCGAGTCCGCGCTCCGGTCGCCGTCCAGGAGGCGCTGCACGAAGTCGGCGTTGGCGCCGCCGCCGCCCACCCCCGGCTGCTCGGGATCGAGCACCCGCCCCTCGGCGTCAGTACCGCCGAAGCCGTACGGGGACACCGGCGACACGAGGGTGAGCGAGGCGACGAGCTCCGGACGGTCGATGAGCAGCTGCATCGCCACCCCGCCGCCCATGCTCCAGCCCACGACATGCGCCGACGAGATGCCGAGCACGTCGAGCACCCCGGCCACGTCGTCCGAGAAGTCGCGGACCCCGCGCGTCGCATCGACGGGCGCCGTCTCGGAGTCCCCGAAGCCGCGCAGGTCGATCGCAAGCGCCCGCAGCTGCGGCGGGAGCGCGAGCATCGTCGGCTGCCAGAACAGCGACGACGACACGTTGCCGTGGATGAACACCACGACCGACGCCGCCTCGCCCTCGGCGGGGCGCTCCAGCACGCCCGCGGACAGGCGCGGCGAGTCGACGCGACGCGCCACGATCCCCTCGAACACGGTCTCCATCAGAATCTTCTCCAATTCGTTGGGTTCAACGGCCGTCGGCGACGGCCGGTCCGGTCGCGGCCACGACGTCGGCGAACGACACGCCGGGGGCGAGCTCGCGGAGCACGAGGCCCCCCGGCTCGACGTCGATGACCGCGAGGTCGGTGATGATGCGGTGCACGACCCCGCGCCCGGTGAGGGGCAGCGTGCACTCGTCGACGATCTTGGGGCTGCCGTCCTTGGCGACGTGCTCCATCAGCACGATGACCCGGCCAGCGCCGTGCACCAGATCCATGGCGCCACCGGGACCCTTGACCATCTTCCCCGGGATCATCCAGTTCGCGAGGTCTCCCCTCGCCGACACCTGCATCGCGCCGAGGATCGCGGCGTCGATCTTGCCGGCGCGGATCATCCCGAAGGAGAGCGCCGAGTCGAAGAACGCCGCGCCCGGCAGTACGGTGACGGTCTCCTTGCCCGCGTTGATGAGATCCGGGTCGACGTCGGCCTCCTCCGGGTACGGGCCGACCCCGAGGATCCCGTTCTCGGACTGCAGCACGACCGTGCGGCCTTCCGGCACGAAGTTCGGCACGAGGGTCGGCAGCCCGATCCCCAGGTTGACGTAGGCGCCGTCCGGCAGCTCGAGCGCCGCCCGGGCGGCCATCTGCTCGCGGGTGAGAGCCATCAGGCCGCCCCTCCCGACCGCACGGTGCGGCGCTCGATGCGCTTCTCGACCTCGCCGACCGGGACGATGCGGTCCACGAACACGCCGGGCAGCTGCACCGCGTCCGGGTCGATCGCGCCAGGCTCCACGAGCTCCTCGACCTGGGCGACGCAGATCCTTCCCGCCATCGCGGCGAGCGGGTTGAAGTTGCGGGCCGATCTGCGGAACACGAGGTTGCCGTGCCGGTCCCCGCGGAGCGCGTGCACGAGCGCGTAGTCGGTCGTGATCGACTCCTCCAGCACGAACTCCCGCTCCCGTCCCCGGTAGTCGAACTGGCGGGTCTCCTTCGCGGGCGACGCGATCGCGACCCCGCCGGCGCCGTCGTAGCGCCTCGGGAGGCCGCCCTCCGCGACCTGGGTTCCCACGCCCGTCTGGGTGAAGAACGCCGCGATCCCGGCGCCGCCCGCGCGCAGCTTCTCGGCGAGAGTGCCCTGCGGCGTCAGCTCCACCTCGAGTTCGCCGGAGAGGAACTGCCGCTCGAACTCCTTGTTCTCCCCGACGTACGACGAGGTCATCTTGCGGATGCGGCCCGCGCCGAGCAGCACCCCGAGCCCCCAATCGTCCACGCCGCAGTTGTTGCTCACGATCGAGAGGCGGTCGGCGCCCTGCGCGAGCAGCGCCTCGATGAGCGCCATCGGATTGCCCGACAGCCCGAAGCCGCCGACGGCGATCGACGCACCGGAGGGGATGTCCGCCACGGCCTCCGCGGGTGTGGGGACGGTCTTGTCGATGGTCACGGGTGCACTCCTTCCGCGGGCGCTCCGATCGCCCGCTCGATCACGGGCAGGATCTTCCGCACCCCGTCGTCGCTCATCAGGATCGTGTAGTGGTTGACGGAGTCGATGGCGTGCGCCTCGAGCGCGGGGAGCTCGCCGCGCCAGTGGTCGAGCCGCTCCCACGGGTACAGCGGCGGGACCTCGTCGAGCAGTCCGCGCTCGGCGCGCAGGAACGGGATGCGCCCCCGGATGCCGCGGAGCCTGTCGAGGATCGCGGTCTCGTCCTGCAGTTCGAGGGAGTCCGCCGCGACCGCCTCGATCCGGGCGGCCGGCCGCAGCTCGGGAGCTTCGCCGCGCAGCTCGTAGTCGGCGTACTCGTCCAGCCGTGGGTCGTGGACGCCCTCGAACGCCGGATGCGCTCGCCAGAACTCCCGGTACGCCTCGCGGGACGGGTACACGGCCGACAGTCGCGCCGCCGCGGGCCCGATGAGCGCCTCCGGCAGCTCGGCGGGAGCCACGCCCGCGGGCGCCGGCAGCGGAAGGCCGCCGTCGACGAGCACGAGCCCCGCGATGCGGCGGGGTGCGAGCGCCGCGAGGGCGCCGGCGACGAACCCGCCCATCGAGTGGCCGATCGCGACCACCTCGGACGCCCCCGCCGCGTCGAGGAAGGCGGCGCAGTCCTCGGCGTGCTGCTCCATACCCCACGGCCCCGACAGCTCGCGGCTGCGTCCGCGGCCCCGCAGATCGGGCGCGACGACCCGCACCCCGGGGAGGGCGTCGGCGAGCCATCGCCACGCGAGGTGCGAGGAGGTGATGCCGTGAACGGCGAGCACGGTCGCGATCGCGGGCGCATCCGGCTCCCACACCGCGCCGCGGAGCTCGCCGCCGCGCACCGGCGCGGCCAGGGGCATGCAGCGGCTCATCGCGCGGTCCACCCGCCGTCCATGACGTACGAGGCGCCCGTCACCATGCCGGAGCGCGGACCGCACAGCCAGGTCACGAGATCCGCCACCTCCTCCGGTTCCAGCAGCCGCTTGATCGCCGCCTCCGAGAGCATGATCTTCTCGACCACCTCGTCCTCTGGGATGCCGTGCACCGCCGCCTGATCGGCGATCTGCTTTTGAACGAGCGGCGTGCGCACGTAGCCGGGGTTGACGCAATTGCTCGTGACGCCGTGCGGCGCCCCCTCGAGCGCGGTCGTCTTGGAGAGCCCTTCGAGCGCGTGCTTCGCCGTGACGTACGCGGCCTTGAACGCGGACGCCCGCAGGCCGTGCACCGAGGAGATGTTGACCACGCGGCCCCAGCCGCGTTCGTACATGTGCGGGAGGCTCGCCCTGATGAGCAGGAACGGCGCCTCGACCATGAGGCGCTGGATCAGGCGGAACGCCGCGGGATCGAGGTCGACGATCGGGGAGACCCGCTGGATCCCGGCGTTGTTCACGAGGATGTCGGCGTCGAGGCGGAGCGACTCGAGCGCGGTCGTGTCGCCGAGGTCGACGGCCCACGACTCTCCCCCGAGCTCGCGGGCGAGCGCATCCGCGGCGGCCCCGTCGAGGTCGGCGATCACGACACGCGCCCCTTCGGCCGCGAGCGCCCGCGCGACGGCCGCGCCGATCCCGCTCCCTGCTCCCGTGACGACCGCACGGCGACCCTCCAGGCTCATGCGCCGACCTCCTCCCGTTGCGGGCGCAGCGCACCCTCGATGAAGCGCATCATCTGCTCGAACACCTCGTCGGGCACCTCCGAGGTGCCGCTCGCCGTCGGATCCGCCGCGTCGCCCGCCGCGCCGTCGCCCCACAGCACCCAGCGCATGCCGATCATCTCGCCGATGCCCATGAGCGCCCAGGCGGCCACCGTCGGGTCGATGTCGCCGACCTCACCGGATGCCCTCGCCGCGGTCAACGCGGAGATGTACCCCTCGACGATGCGCGTGTAGTGCAGGCGCAGGGCTCGCGGGCTCACGAGCTCCGCCTCGCGGACGATCCGGTAGAGGGATGGATGCTCCGCGGTGAAGCGGAAGAACGCGCGGAACCCGGCGCGCTCCGCCGCGATCCGGTCGCGGGCGCCCTCTCCCGCCTCGGTCATCGCGTGCCGGACGCGGCGGTTGAGGTCCTCGACGAGCTCCTCGAAGATCTCGAGCTTGCTCGCGAAGTAGAGGTAGAAGGTGCCCTGCCCGACGCCGGCCGCGTCGGTGATCCGGCTGATCGAGGCGTCGGCGTACCCGTTCGCGGCGAAGACGCTCTCGGCGGCGGCGAGCAGCTTGGCACGGGTGCGCTCCCCGCGGGCGGTGACGGGCTGCAGGGTCACGGCCGGCCCCCGATGGTCCCGGCCGGCTCGGCAACCCACGCGTCGAGCAGCACCCGGCGCTTCACCTTCCCGTTCGAGGTGCGCGGCAGCGCCGCGACGACCCTCAGCTGCGTCGGCACCTTGAACCGCGCGAGCGCGGCCGAGCAGTGTGCGAGGAGCTCGTCGCCGTCGACGAGCGCACCGCGCGCCGGGACCACCCACGCGATCGGCACCTCTCCCCAGGTGTCGTCCGGCACCCCGACGACGCACGCCTCCTCCACCGTCGGATGCGAGAGCAGCACCGCCTCGATCTCGGCCGGGGCGACCGTCTCGCCTCCCGTGATGAAGACGTCCTTGATGCGGTCGATCACCCGGAAGTAGCCGCTCTCGTCGCGCTCGACGATGTCGCCCGTGTGCAGCCAGCCGTCGACCACGGTGCGCGCCGTGGCCTCCGGGGCGCGGAAGTATCCGGCGAACACGCCGGGTCCGCGCACGAGCAGCTCTCCACGGCACGGCCCTTCGAGCCTCTCCCCCGTCACCGGATCGGCGACCTCCACCTCGACGTGCGGGTAGGGCCTGCCCGCGGAGCCGAGCCGCGTGCGGGCGTCCTCGTCGGGAAGGCACAGCACGTTCGGGGACGCCTCGGTGAGCCCGTAGCCCTGCGACAGCGCGACGCCCCGTGCGTGCCAGATCTTCAGGAGCGCCTCCGGCATCGGCGCGCCGCCGACGATGGCGTGCTCGAGGGTCGACAGATCGGTACTGGCGAAGTCGGGGTGGAGCGCGAGAAAGCGGTAGTTGGCCGGGACGCCCATCATGGTCGTGATGCGCCGGTCGGCGATGAGCTGCAGCGCCCGGCCGGCGTCGAAGGTGCGCTCGAGCACGACCGTCGCGCCGACCCACCAGGCCAGCAGCGGCTGGATGTTCCACCCGCCGACGTGGTACTGGGGCATCACGGCGAGCACGACATCGGAGCTCCCGAGCCCGGCGATGCGCGAGAGGGACAGGTTCGTCCAGAAGCAGTTCGCGTGGGTGAGGATCGCACCCTTCGGCTGGTCGACGGTGCCGGAGGTGAAGACGATGAGCAGCGGATCGTCGTCGCGGATGGCACGGGGCGCGCGGGCCGGACCGTTCCGGCGGGGGGCGGGCGCCTCGCGCTCGACGCCATCGAGGCCGAGCCGCTCGCGCGGGATCCGCTCCGGCAGGCGGTGGAGCGCGTCGTCGGCGAGCGCGTCGAACTCCTGCTCCACGAGAAGCAGTGCCGGGTCGGCGTGACCGAGCTGCTGGGCGAGCTCGGCGGGCGAGAGCCGCCAGGACAGCGGGACGAGCACGAGGCCAGCCTTCGCACACGCGAAGAACAGCACGACGTGGTCGGCGCTGTTGCCGGTGAGTGTCGCGATCCGGTCGCCGATCCCGTACCCGACGCGACGGAGGGCCTCGGCGAGGGCGCTCGCGCGCTCCTCCAGGCCCCGGTAGCCGAGCACCACGCCGCGGTCGTCGATCGCGACCCGGTCGGGGGTGGCGATCGCGCGATCCGTCGGCCAGCGGCCGAGGGTGTGCAGCCCGTCGGCGCCCGTCATTCCGCCTCCTCGAGCCGCTCTCGCGCGGTCGCTGCGAGGAACTTCGTCGTCGCCTGCATGTGCTGAGGGGCTCCCGCTGTCGTAGGAGGAGGATCACCTGACGGGTGATTCAGGTATCAGAAACCTAGACGCGCCTCGGTACTGTGTCAAGCGCCCCGCCCCGCGACTATCCGATCGTGACGGGGTTGACGATGTCGGCGTAGATGAGCAGCGCACTCGAGGTGGCGAGCACCGCGACGATCACGAGCGTCACCGGCAGGAGCTTCGCGATGTCGACGGGACCGGGGTCGGCCTTGCCGCGCAGGGCGGCGATGCGGCGACGGATCGCCTCCCACACGGCCCCCGCGACGTGCCCGCCGTCGAGCGGCAGCAGCGGCACGAGGTTGAACACGAACAGCGCCACGTTGAGCGCCGCGAGCATCTGGATGAGCCCCGCGGCCCGGTCGGCCACCGGCGCCTCGTCGAGCGCCGTGATCTCGCCCGCGAGCCGACCCACCCCGACGACGCTGATGGGGCCGTTCGGATCGCGCTCCTCGCCCCCGAACGCCGCCTGAGCCACCTGCACGAGACGCTGCGGCAGGGTCACGATGATCTTGCCGACCGCGACCGAGTTGTCCCACACCGCGGGCAGCACGGCCGTCACGGGCTGCTGAACCTTCTCGGTCGCGGGGCCGACGCCGATGAAGCCGACCTCCTCGGTGACGGCCTCGCCCGCCTCGTCGACCACCACCTCGCCGTTCTCGTCGTAGACCTGGCGCTCGGTGAGCAGCGGAGTCACCTCGAGAGTCAGTTGCGTGCCATCCCGCTCGACGACGAACACGAGCTCGACGCCCGGATTGGCGCGGATGATCTCGGTCGCCTGCTCCCAGCTGGTGATCTCGGTGCCCGCGATCGACACGAGGCGGTCGCCCGGCTCGATGCCGGCCGCGGCGGCCGGGGCGGCGGTGTCGGATGCGGTGCACTCGGTCTGGGAGGCATCCATCGCGATGCACTCGCTCACCGAGCCGATCGTCGTCGAGTACTGGGTGATGCCGAATCCGCACAGCACGACCGTGTAGAGCACGATCGCGATGAGCAGGTTCATCGCGGGGCCGCCGAGCATGATGACGATGCGCTTCCACGCCGGCAGTCGGTAGAAGACACGGTCCTCGTGACCGGGCTCGATCGACTCCGCGGACTGCTCGCGGGCGTCCTGCACGAGTGTGTCGAGGAATCCGGTGCTCGCGGTGCGCGCGCCCTCGCCCTCGCGAGCGGGCGGGTACATTCCCGCCATCGAGATGTATCCGCCGAGCGGGATGAGTTTGACCCCGTACTCCGTCTCGCCCTTCTTCCGCGAGAACAGGGTCGGCCCGAAACCGATCATGTACTGGGCGACCCTGACCCCGAACCTCTTCGCCGGGATCAGGTGGCCGAGTTCGTGAAGACCGATGGAGAGGGCGAGACCGACCGCGACGATGACGACGCCCAGCACGTACAGCAGCACGGTTTCCACCGCGCCAGGCTAGGGCACGACCGCTGAGAGGGCGCCGAGGCCGGGCAGTGCGCCGGCTGGGCGCCTACCAGGCGCGTCCGCGCCGCCGCTCGGCGCGCCGATGAACGATCCCGCCGATGATCACGATGAGCACCATGACGCCGAACACGGAGGCGACGCCGGCGATCGCGACCCCGAGCGGGATCCCGCCGATCTGGACGTACTTCGTGCGGATGACGGTCGGCGTGTAGTCGTCGCGCGTCCCCGTCGAGGTGATCGTGAGGTCCCCGGTGATCTGGGAGGCCGGGTCGGAGAAGGAGGCCTCGACGACGGTCAGGTAGTCGCCCAGGGGGAGCAGCGTCGACTCGGTCACCGGGCCGGCCCAGGTGACGTCTCCGACGACCGTCCCATCCGGGAACGCGGCCTGCATGTTGTCGTCGCCGAACAGGTAGAGCCGCAGCGTCTGCGGGGTGGATGCCGCCTGCGACAGCAACAGCGGATAGACGATCTCGCTCGCGGCGAACACCAGCCGCACCGGGTCGAGCTCGCCGTCGAGCGGCTCCTGGCCCGTGAGCTTGAACGCGGCGAACGACCACCCGCGGGCGATGTAGTCCGCGAACAGGCCCTGAACGGCCGCGTCGATGCCGTAGCCGTTGGCGTCGAGCCATGACTGAAGTCCCGCGGCGTCGGATGCGGCGAGCGTCACCGCGGAGATCGGCCCGAGATCCACCTCGGAGAGCACCTCGGCACCCGCCCCTGCCCCGACACCCGCGGCACCCCACCAGTCCTCGACCGTCTCGACGACGGGTTCGGTCTGCGCGTCGAGTGCGTCGAAGATGCTCGCGTCGCTGAGGCTGACCGTCGCGGGGGCGGGGGTCGGCACGACGAGCCCGGTGTCGGCTCCCTCGGCGAGCATGTCGAGCACCAGCTCGATGCGCTCGGTCGTGCCGTCGAAGCTCACGATCGCCTGCTCCTCGCCGACCGAGACGGTCGTGCCGACGGGCGGTGCGGGGGCGCCGCAGGCGCAGGCGAGCGCCGGCTGGGCGAGTCCGAGGGCGGTGAGCGCGCCCGTGAGCAGCGCGGTCGCGAGCGAAGTTGCGAGTACCCGCTTCGTCATCCGTTCACCCCTCCCGCGAGCAGCCGGTCGGCCTCGTCGCGCGCCCACGTCTCGGCCGCGAGCACTCCTTCGAGGGTGACAGGCCCCGGCGTGTGCGCCTCGACGACCCGCCGGATGGTCTCGACGATACCGAGGAACGGCACCCGGTGCGCGTGGAACGCGTCGACGGCCTGTTCGTTGGCGGCGTTGTAGACGGCGGGGTAGGTGCCGCCGAGTTCTCCGACGCGCCGCGCGAGGGCGACGGCGGGGAAGGTGTCGTCATCGAGCGGCTCGAAGGTCCACTGCTGCGCGGTGCGCCAGTCGAGCGGCGTCCCGACCCCCGGCACCCGGTGCGGCCAGTCGAGCCCCAGCGAGATCGGCAGCCGCATGTCGGGCGGCGAGGCCTGCGCGATCGTCGAGCCGTCGACGAACTCGACCATCGAGTGCACGATCGACTGCGGATGCACGACGACGTCGATCCGGTCATAGGGGATGCCGAACAGCAGGTGCGCCTCGATCACCTCGAGCCCCTTGTTGACGAGCGTCGCCGAGTTGGTCGTGACGACGCGGCCCATCTCCCAGGTGGGGTGGGCGAGCGCCTCCTCCGGCCGCACCTCGGCGAGCTGCTCGCAGCTGCGCCCGCGGAACGGCCCCCCGGATGCCGTGACGACGAGGCGGCGCACCTCGCCGCGATCCCCCGCCCGCAGCGCCTGCGCGATGGCGGAGTGCTCGGAGTCGACCGGCACGATCTGGCCGGGCGCGGCGGCCGCGAGCACGAGCTCCCCGCCGACGATGAGGCTCTCCTTGTTGGCGAGGGCGAGCGTGGCGCCGGTCTCGAGCACGGCGAGGGTGGCGGCGAGCCCGACGGAGCCGGTGATGCCGTTCACGACAACATCCGCCTGGGTGTCGCGCACCAGGGCGACTGCCTCGTCGATGCCGAGCGCCGTACGTGCTACCCCGGTCTCCGCCGTCTGCCGGGCCAGCGCATCCGCGTTGTGCCCCGCCGCGAGCCCGACGAGCTCGAAGCGGTCACGGTTCGCGGCGATCACCTCGAGCGCCTGCACGCCGATCGACCCGGTCGACCCCAGGACGATGACGCGGCGGCGGCTCATGGGCCGAGCCTAACCGCGGACACCAGTCCCGTCCGCACCCGTGGCCTCTCTTCGGGAGACTACCAACAGCTCGTCGACCACAGTATCGTGACCGATGTTCGCCTTAGTGGTTGGGAGCCGCGTGCCTATTCGCCGAGCAGTCGCCGTCATCGTGGCGATGGTGCTGGTCTCCTCGATGCTCACCTTCTTCGAGATTTCCGCGCCTACACCCGCGTATGCCGCCGATCCGGTCGTCACCCCGACCTCGATCGCGCTCAGTGTCGACAAACCGATCTTCGCGGCCGGGGAAACGCCTATCGTCACGGCGACCGTCGATGTGGACGTGTCGTTGAGCTCGAGCAAGATCGTGATCAAGAACGCCGTCACCGGCTCGACCGTCAAGAGCTGCAGCTCAGGCACCAGTTGCGCGGTCGCGGTGACGTATTACAGCGGCGATGCGAAGACGTTCGTCGCGACCGTCGGCACACTCACCTCGAACGAGGTCACCGTCTCACGCGCCCCCTGGACCATCACCCTGACAGTGG
>JASGGJ010000025.1:0-27898 GCA_047605085.1 Protaetiibacter sp. | reverse complement strand
GTCGCGGGTTCGAGTCCCGCCTCAGCTACCGATCAAAAGTCCCGGTCATCCGCCGATTTAGCGCCGCTTCACCTCCTCCGGGGGTGACCTCACGAATTACGCGCTTCGCCCGCTCGTCCACGGCGAGGGCCGCCTCGATCGTCGCCGATCGCGTGTACAGCGTCCGTCAGGTGAGTACGTGCGGCGCACCGTGATGAGACCACGCGCGACGTCCACGTCCTCCCGGCACAGGCCGGCCAGCGCGCATCCGGCACCAGGAAGCCGGTCGGAACCGGAGGATCTCCCGGCTGGATGCGGCTCGTCGATCTAAGCGGAGTCGCGCAGCACCAGACGACCGGGCACGACGACTCGCTCGAACGGTGCATCCCCGTCTCCAGCGATGCGCTTGAGCAGCAGCTCGGCGCACAGCACGCCCTTGTCGTACGCGCGGTTTTCAACGGTGCTGAGCGCGGGCCGCACGAGTCGGGCTGCCTCGATGTCGTCATAGCCGATCACCGCGATTTCCTCGGGCACACGCCGGCCGGCCTCGCGCACCGCGTCGAGGACGCCGATCGCTGCCAGGTCGTTGACGCCGACGACTCCGTCGACCTCGATTCCGCTCTGGAGCAGGGTGCGGAACGCCGCGTAGGCGCCGGCGCGGGTGTAGTCGGTGTCGACGATGAGCGCGGGATCCGGAATGATGCCGGTCGCCGCCAGGGCATCCCGATAGCCGGATCGTCGGAGGTCGCCGGGACCCGCGCCGGGTGCGCCGCCGACGAACGCGATGCGCCGGCGACCGGCGTCGAGCAGGTGCTTGGTCGCTGCGGCCACGCTGTCCCGGTCGTCTCCCACCACGCGGTCGCCGATACCCTCGCCGTCCATCTCCCCGATCATGACGACCGGGATGCGGGCCTCGACGAACCGGCCGAGCTCGTGGGCGGGAGTCCGGAAGAGATCGAGGATCACGCCGTCAATGGAGCGGGCGACAAGGTCCTCGATGAAGCGCAGCTCGCGCGCGCCGTCGGCGTCCGTGCTGGCGATCACGACCTGGTAGCCGGAGTGCAATGCGGCGTCCTGGACGCCTCGAGCCACCATCGGGAAGAACGGGTTGGTGATATCGGGAACGACCAGTGCGATCGTCTGGGAGCGGCGCGTGCGCAAGGAGCGGGCGACCGTGCTCGGCCGGTAGGACAGCCGTTCGGCGGCATCCCGCACCTTGCGTTCCGTCTCGGCCGCGACGGGCCGCTTGCCGCTCAGTGCGTGAGAGACGGTCGTGACGCTGACCCCGGCGGCGGCGGCCACGTCGGAGATGCGGACGCGAGCCATGAAGCTCCAAATCGTTTGAGGTCGATGCGATCTTTACTCGTGATAAATACTAGGCCCATTGATGCAAAATTCTGCAAAAGTTGCCACAAATCGATTTGCGTGTAATGCTGACGACGTTCGTCACCGAACGCTTCCCCGCGGCTCGAAGGAGAGTTCATGCACCGCCGCAATCGTCTGTTCCGCTCACTTGCCATCTCGGTCGCGGCAGTCACCGTGCTCGCACTCACGTCGTGCTCCGCTTCCGATGACGAGGGGAACCCGTCCGACGAGGAGCCGGTGTCGATCGTCTTCATCGGGGACTCCTCCGCATCCGACCCTGTCTGGTCGTTCCGCGTTCAGGCGCTGCAGGAGGAGGCCGAGGTGGCCGGCGCCGACTTCACCTTCCAGTTCGCCTCGGGTGACTTCGCGAAGCAGGCCCAGCTCATGCAGCAGGCCGTCGCCGGCGGTGCGGACGCGATCATCGCCCCGCTGTGGGACGAGAACCTCTTCGTGCAGCCCGTGGTCGATGCCCACGCCGCGGGCGTCGCCGTCTACGGGCTGATGGGCATGGCCCCGAAGGACGGACTCCCGGCCGAGGTCCAGGACGCCGTCGGATGGGATGACATCGATCTCGTCGAGTGGGGCGAGAAGATCGGAGAAGTGTCCCTCGAGCATGTGCCCGACGGGGGAACCGTCATGTGGCCCGCCGAGGTGCCCAGTGCCACCTACATCACGCAGGCGATCGAGGGCTTCCAGAACTACTTCGGCGAGAACGGCAAGACCGTGAAGATCGAGGTGGTCGAGACCACCAACGACGCGACCACTGCCACCTCGCGCATCGCCGCATATCTCACCTCGCACCCCGACACCGCGGCCGTGATCACCTCCGGTGCCATCGCGGCGGATTCCGCGGCCGTCGCCGAGCAGCAGATGGGCCTGGAGCCCGGCGCCGTTCCGGTGATCGGCCAGGTCGTGAGTCCGAACGCCGCCGCCGCGATCCAGAGCGGCATCATGGCGGTGGGCCTGAACATCGATGACGTGCAGGCGACCAAGGACGCCGTCGCCGACGTGATTGCGATCACTCGCGGGGAGAAGGCGCAGCACCGCCAGGTCTCCTACCTCGTCATCACCGCCGGCAACATCGAGGAGACGGTGCCCGCGGCCCTGCGCTGATCGAGAGCCGGGAGCTGCCGGGCCCCTCGTGGCCGCTCCCGGCGACGACCCGCCCGACCCTCTGACCGGAGTTCCTGTGACCGAGACCACTTCCGCCGCCCCTCTCGCCCCACGCCGTCCCATGCTCCGCGCGCTGGACGGGCTCGCACGCCGCCCCTCCCTCATCACCTTGGTGTTGCTCGTGCTCCTGATCGCCGTCTTCGCGATCATCACGCCCCGGCACTCCTTCGCCTCGCTGCCCGTGCTGCAGCTGTTCTTCACGTACGCTCCCGAAATCGCACTCATGACGGTTGGGATGGGCGTTCTGCTCATCGCGGGCGAGATCGACCTGAGCGTCGGATCGGTCTACGTGTTCACCTCGGTCGTCTTCGCGACCGCGAACGCATCTCTCGGGCTGCCGCTCTGGCTGGCCGCCCTCTCCGCTCTCGTCGCCGGGCTGGCGATGGGGCTGATCAACGGGCTCATCGTCGCGTACAGCGGGGTGAGCTCACTGATCGTGACGCTCGGCACGATGTGGGGCTATGGGGCGATCATGAACATCGTGATCGGCGGCGACTCCGTGCCGCTCGCCGACGCGCACCCGCTCGCCGGGCTGCAAGCCGTGCTGACGGGAACCGTCGGGCCGCTGCGGATGCAGTTCGTCTGGCTGGTCGTGATCTGCGTCATGATCGGCATCTGGTTGCACAAGAGCCGCGGCGGCAATCGTCTGTTCGCCACCGGGAGCAACGACCGTGCCGCGCGCATGATGGGGGTCTCGGTGATCGGCACCCGTGTCGGCGCTTTCGTGCTGCTCGGCGGGCTCGCCGCATTCGCCGGCGTACTGGCGGTCAGCCGGACGAGCGTTGCGGTGCCGCAGTCCGGGCAGTTCACGATGCTCCTGGCGCTCGCCGGGGCGGTCGTCGGCGGGACGAAGCTCACCGGCGGCAGCGGCAGCGTCGTCGGCGCCCTCTGCGGCGCCTTCATCCTGCAGGTGCTCAGTCTCGGTTTCATCCAGCTCGGCCTCAACGACTACTGGGTGACGCTCGTGACGGCCGTCGCGATCGTGCTCACCGCCTTCGTCTTCTCCCGGATCGATCGGAAGTTCAAGCGATGACCATCACGACCGAACGGCCCATCATCCAGATGTCCGGTGTCGGCAAGTCCTTCGGCGGAGTGCACGCCCTCGACGACGTCGACTTCGAAGTCGGCGCGGGTGAGGTCGTCGGCCTCCTGGGCGATAACGGTGCCGGGAAGAGCACCCTGATCAAGATCCTCACCGGGTTCGCGCGAGCCGATCGCGCCGACATCCGGATCGACGGGGAGCGACGCATGTTCGCGACTCCGCGCGAGGCCCGCGACGGCGGTATCGAGACGGTGTACCAGGAGCAGGCGCTCGCCGACGACCTCAGCGTGGCCCGTAACCTCTTCCTCGGCAAGGAGCCCACGATCGGCGTCGGACCGATCCGCCTTCTGGACGAGAAGCGCATGCGCCGGGAGAGCCGGGCCATGCTGACCGAACTCCGGATGGCGATCGACGTCGACAAGTCGGCCCGCGACTGCTCGGGCGGCGAACGCCAGGCGATCTGCATCGCTCGCGCCATCCACTTCAACGCGAAGGTCGTCATCCTCGACGAGCCGACCAACGCCCTCGGTGTCGCTGCCGTCAAGCGCGTGCTCGACCTGGTGCGCGACCTGAAGCGGCGCGGGATCGCGGTGATCTTCGTCGGCCACAACCTCTACGAGGTGCTCGAGGTCGCCGACCGTGTCGTCGTCATGGTGCGCGGTCGCAAGCTGCTGGACGTTCGCTCGTCCGAAACGACGCTCGAGGAGCTCACCGAGATACTCATGCAGCGCAGCGGCATCGTCGGCTGAGTCTCAGCCGACGGCGCGCTTCGGCACGAGCGCCGCTGTGCGCGCGGCTAGTTCGCTGAGCGGATGTTCCGCATGGCCGCTCAGCGCGCTGTGGAAGCTGTCGTTCAGGGGTGCGATCCAGTGCTGCGGGATGCCGGCGGTTCCGGCGAGGACACCGGCGATCGTGCCGACAGTCGCAGCGTTCGAGTCGGTGTCGTACGCGCCGGCCACGGCGAGGCCGATGGTTCGCGAGAAGTCGCCCTCGCCCCAGAGCAGCGCGGCCGCGATGATCACCGCGTTGTTGATGGTGTGCACGTAGTAGTAGCCGAGTCCGCGCGCGAACGCGATGGCGTCGTCCCAGCTCGCTCCGGCCGCGCGCATGCCGACCGTCTGGCGGAGGGCGCCGGCCAGCCGTGAGCGGGGCGGAATCACCGCGGAGGCGCGCACCACGACATCCCGAGCGTCGTCGGCGCCGAATGCCGCCGCGATCGCCGCCGCCGCCCACATCTCGCCGTAGATGCCGTTCCGCACGTGGGAGAGCCGCGCATCGCGGAAGGCGAGCGCAGCGGCGTCCGCCGGACGGCCAGGGGCGACCAGCCCGAAGACGTCGGCGCGGATGAGAGCGCCGATCCATTCCCGGTACGGGTTGTGGCGCGACGCAGTGACCGGGACGACGACGCCCTCGGTGAGGTTCCGGTAGGCCGCCGCCTCCGCCGTGAAGATCTTGCCGAAGGGCAGCAGCTCGAGCCAGGTCCGGCCGACATCCTCGGTGGTGAAGCCGAGTCCGTACCGCTCGAGCATCAGCAGGTTCAGCAGCGTGTAGTCCAGATCGTCGTCGCGGGTGACGTACGAGATGAGGCCGCGCATCGTGGTCCCGGCGCAGTCCTCGCGCAGCGACGGCAGGCCCTCCGGAAGGGGGATGCGCGGCGCGTAATCGAGTAGCGGCCACGAGTCGGCGGCCTCGAGGTACCTGCGGATCCTGCCGGGCGTCCACTCCACCGTCTCGAACGGCTTGCCCAGGGTATTGGCCGCGCACCGGCCGATCCATCCGGCGAGGATGCGGTCCTCGACCTGAGCCGGATCGATACGCACCCGAGGCGCCGCGCCGGCGATCGGTTCGAGCGATGGCCAGTCCGACGGCTCGTCCCCCGTGCCGGTCACCACGAGCGCCTCGAGCTGTTCGAGGCGCTCCGGCGCTCCGGCGTCCGACGGCGGCACGTCCACGCCGTTCTCGCGCAGCACGTCGAGCTGGTGCCGCAGCAGATCGTCGGGATCGATCGAGTCATGCGGCATCGGCGGCCACTCCTCGGAGCTCGGCGGCGAGATCCAGCAGATCGGCGCCGGTCGTGGAGGGGATGCATACGCCGCGAGCGATGCGGAGGCGCTCGCGCCAGGCGATCGGGATCGCCGCGAGACCGTCTCGGGCACCGAACAGCGCTCCGACCATCGCCGGCATCGAGTCGGCCTGCTTCGGGACCTGCAGTGCGATGCCGAGGCCGGAGCCGAAGTCGGCGGAACCGGCGGCGATCACCAGCGCGGCCGGCACGGTCTCTGCGGCGACCACTCCGAAGGAGTACTCGAGATTTGAGACCTCCTCGACGAGACGGGGGACGGCGGGGAGCAGTCCGCCCTCCTCGCCGACGATCTGCTCCGCCCGCGCGAGGTTGCGGGCGACCCACCCGTCGGCGGGCAGCTGAGCCCGGGCGGCGTCGATCGCGTCGGGAATGCCGCCCTCGCCGAGCAGGACCGCGACGGCTGCGGCGAACGCGGCTGCGGCATCCACCCCGTCGGCCGCGTTCGTGATCGAGGCGAGCCGCCGCGCGACAGCCGCCGCGGCCGACGGGTCGCCTGCGTACCGGATCGCCACCGGAATCGCGCGGGGCACCGCCGTGTCGTCGAAGTGATGCGGGTTGTCGTTTCCGGTGATCGGTGCACGCTCGCCGAGGCGAGCGTTGTTGATCGCGGAGATGTCTGCCACCGACCCGCGATAGTTCGCGGCATCGGGCTCGACGATGCGCCACCAGGAGTCGAAGAGCGCATCGAGGTCCGCGCCGGCTCCCGCGTCGAGCAGGATGCGCGCCGCGAGCACCGCGCTCTCGGTGTCATCGGTCGGGCCCCAGGCCATCTGTGATCGCGGCGCGCTCAGCGAGAACGGCAGCGGGAACTTGTTGACGTTCCGGTCGTCGAGATCGATCGCCTGCGTCCAGAGCAGGCGCCGGCGCCCCGGCATGGTCGACTCGCGGTGATACATCGCGGTGAAACCGGAGGCGTCTCCCGCCGCCAATCCGAGCAGGGCGCCCTGGGCGCGGTGCAGCGTGTTCATCAGCTCCCCTTATCGGCGAGTGCAGCGTCGGCAAGCTCGTCGGCCAGCTCGCTCAGCACGACCCCGGCCATGGCCTCGATGCAGCTGCCGCGCAGCACGGCGATGCGCGCGCGCCACTCGGCGGGTATCGTCTCGACCCCGTGCAGCGCGCCGGCCATTCCGCCCGCCATCGCGGCGATCGTGTCCGCGTCGCGGCCGATGTTGACCCCGTTGAGCACGGACTCGACGTAGTCGCCCTCCGCTACCGCGAACACGGCGAACGCCAGAGCCGTGGCCTCGGGGGCGACGTCCGCCCACGGGTAGTGGTGGATCGCGATGCGCTCCTCGAGCAGATCGAGTCGCTCGTCGCGGGTACCGGGACCGGTCGCGATGGCGATCGCACGATCGATCATGCGCCGCGACCAGGAGTCGTCGGGAACGGCAGCACGCCCGGCCGCGACGACATCGCGCCAGGAGGCTGTCGCGGTCGCCGCAGCGATCGCCGCTGCGACCGCCTGCCCGCACCAGATGCCGTCGCGCGCGTGGCTCACCTGCGCGTCGATGCCCGCGAGGCGCGCGGCCTCGATCGGGTCGCCGGCGCAATAGGCGCCGATCGGAGCGACGCGCATCGCGGAGCCGTCACTCCACAGCTCGTGGTTGTCGGATCCCGTGGCCGGGGCGCGGAGCCCCCTGGCGAGATTGTGGATCGCCGCCATCTCGGAGAAACCGCCGCCCGCGAACGCGCGCTCCTGCGTCACTAGGGTCTGCTCCCACACCTCCGAGACGTTCTCGGGGGTCAGCTCGTGTCCGAATCGGAGCACGATCTGCGCGGTCAGGGCGGCGTATTCGGTGTCATCCGTGCCGGCGGGGTCGTCGTCGAGAAACGACGTGACGCGCTCGTAGCGGGCGGCGATCTCGGTGCGGGGCATCCCTTCCGTGGGGGCGCCGAGGGCGTCGCCGATCGCCTGCCCGAGCACGGCGCCGTGGATACGGGAACGCAACGGTGAGGTCATGGCGCCATAATAGACACAAATGGATTTGCGATATGCCAGCAACTGCGGTTGACAGATCCTGATTACTTGGGCAAGGTTTGTTCGCAGCAGGTTATAAATCGTTTTGCAAACGTGATTACCGCACCGGTCGATCCAACGGCGTTTCGAGCCGCGCACTGGCAGCGCGGAGGAGTGGAGAACAGCATGACCAAGATCCTCGACGTGCAGGCCTCGCGCCGCGCGGTCCTGGCGGGCGCAGGCGGGATGAGCCTCATGGCTCTGCTCGCGGCGTGTGCGCCCGGCTCCCTGACCAGCGGTGACTCCGCCGGCCAGGTGAAGTTCTGGCAGGTCTTCAACAGCAAGGAGGCCGAGGCCTGGTTCCGTGAGAACTTCGTCGAGGCGTACAACGCCACCACGCCCAAGGTGCCCGTCAACCTGATCGTCAAGCAACTCGACACGATCGCCCAGCAGACCCAGACCGCGCTCGCCGCGGGCTCCGGACCGGACATCGTCGGCACCGCGGGCCCGGCCCTCGTCTCCGAGTACGTCGATGCGGGCTATCTCGCACCGCTCGACGAGTTCGCCACGACCTTCGGGTGGAACGACCGCCTGCTGCCGTGGGCGCTCGAGACGGGCAAGATCGGCGGAGTCCTCTACTCGCTGCCCACCGGCTACGAGACGATGATCAACCTCTACAACAGGGCCTACTTCGAGGCGAAGGGGTACGTGCTCCCGACGAACCGTGCCGACTTCGAGGCGTTGTGCGAGGAGGCGGCGGGGGCGGGCCTCGTCCCGATCGCGAGTGGCAACGCCGACTGGGTCGGGGTCTCGGAGTGGCTCGCCACGATCGTGTTCAACCACTTCTCCGGCCCGGAGGCCTTCCGCCAGGCACTGACCGGGGAGATCTCGTTCACCGACCCGGTTTTCGTCGACGGCTTCCAGCTCTTCCTGGACTACTTCGCGAAGGGATGGATCGGCGGAGGCGTCGACCGGTACTTCACCAACACCTTCGCCGACCAGTACACGGCCGTCGCGACCGGCAAGTCGCTGTTCCATTGGACCGGATCGTGGGCCACCGTCGATGCTCCGTCGTACTTCGGCTCGGAGGCGGGCAACGACGGCGAGTGGGACTGGGGCGCCTACCCGTCGTTGCGCGAGGGCGTCCCCGCCGAGGTGTGGGAGTTGTCGATCGGCGGGACGCTCTCCGTGAACGCGAAGGCCGGATCCGTGGAGGGTGCCGCGGCGTTCCTCGACTACCTCAACTCCGATCCGAAGAAGCAGGGTCAGGGAGTCGCCGAGGCCGGCCTCGCGCCGGCGGCGATCGAGGTGGCGGTCTCCGACTTCCCGAGTTCGGTCGACGAGCGCGTCTCGCGCATCTACCAGACCATCTCCGAGGCGCAGGTCGCGGGCTACACGACGTGGACCTTCCTGCCGGCGACGACCGACAGCTACGTCATCGAGGGATGGGACAAGATGCTGACCGGCGACCTCGCCCCCGCGGACTACGCGGCCGGCATCGACTCCGAGTACCGGAAGGCCGTCGCAGACGGCTTCGTGCCGCCGCTGCCCGCCTGATGACCACGACCATCGTGGATCCGGGGCCGACGCTGCGCCGGCTCGTCGACGATCGGCAGCTGGCGGGAGGCGTCGCCCTCGCGACGACGGCGGTCCGGACCGAGTGCGTCGCCGCCGTCGGTGTCGAAGAGGACGACCTCTTCTGGATCGCCTCGCTGACCAAACCGTTCACCTCATGTCTGATCGGCGTGCTCGCCGACCGTTCGCTGCTCGAGCTTGACGCGCCCATCACCGACTACCTGCCATGGTTCACCCCGGAAGTCGCTCGGGCCGACGGCTTCGGGCCGCCGACTCGCCCGATCACGCTGCGTGGTCTTCTGTCGCACACGAGCGGGCTGACGTTCTCCTCGCCCCTGGAGGCGGCGTCGTTCGACTCGCTTCCGATCGCGGTACAGACGGCGGGCTACGGCCGGATGCCGCTGGTCGCGGAGCCGGGACAGCGGTACCTGTACTCCAATGCTGCCTTCAACGTCGCGGCGCACGCGGCGGAGCTCGTGACCGGAAGCCGCTTCGAGAGTCTGCTCCACGATCTCGTGCTCGGCCCCCTCGGCATGACCGACACCACCTTCTGGCCGAGCCGCGCGCAGCAGGCGCGGCTCGTCCGGCCGACCCGACGGTCAGCCGACGGGATCGTCACGGTGCCCTACGACCAGGTCGTCGAGCCGCTCGACGATGAGAGCTCGCGCCATCCGTTCGCGGGCGGCGGGCTGTTCGCGACCGCCGCCGAGCTGGCGGTGTTCGCCCGGATGCTCCTCTCCGGTGGCCTGCACGCGGGCGAGCGCATCATCAGTCCGCGTGCGCTGAGCGCCATGACGTCCCCTGTCGCACAGCTCGGACGGACTCCGGGTTTTCTCGCCGACCCCGCGCGGCCCGGCGTTCACGGCTACGGGCTCGGCTGGTTCATCGCGGCCGGCGGCTTCGGGCACAGCGGCGCCCACGGCGCGCAGCTGTGGGTGCATCCGGATGCCGGGGTCGCCACGGTCTGGCTGGTCGCCGACGCGGGGCGGGCCACCGGGCCGTCCTCCGCCGAAATCGACGCTGCGGCCTTCGACGATCTCGTGGCTGGCGAGCGATGATCGCCGTCCGCCACGGCGCGCATCGGCGGCGTGCCGCGGTGCTCGGGTGGGCGTTCCTCGCCCCGCTGGCCGTGCTGAACCTCCTGGTCATCGTCGGGCCGGCCGCCCAGTCGGTGATCTATTCCCTCACCGACTGGAGCGGCATCGGCGAGGCGCATTTCATCGGGCTCGGCAACTACGCCCGCATGTTCACCGACGGCGACCTCCACGCGGCGTTCGCGCACAACGCGGTCTGGACGGCGATCACGCTCGTCGTGCCCACCTTCCTCGGACTGCTCGGCGCGTTCCTGCTCTCGCGCGTACGCCGCTTCCGGCTGCTGTTCCGTGTCGCCTACTTCATCCCGTTCACCGTCGCGAGTGTCGTGAGCGCCGCCGTCTGGAGGACCATGCTTTCGCCGACCGAGGGCTTCGGCGCGGTGCTCGGGCTGAACTTCCTCGGCACGAAAGAGCTCGCATTGCCGTCCGTGGCGCTCGTCAACACCTGGGCATTCTGGGGCTTCCTCGTCGTCGTGTACCTGTCCGCGATGCAGGCGGTGAACCCGGCCCTCTACGAGGCGGCCGCGATCGACGGCGCGAGCCCGCTGCGCCAATTCCTCTCGATCACGATCCCCAGCATCCGCCCCACCCTCGTCTTCATGACCATGCAGTCCGTGATCTGGTCGTTCCTCGCGTTCGACTTCGTCTATATCCTGACCCGCGGCGGGCCCGCGGGAGCCACCGAGGTCCTGAGTACCTACATGTACCGACAAGCCTTCAGCGATCTCGAGGCGGGTTACGCCTCGGCGATCGGCATCCTGCTGTCGCTGTTCAGCGGCATCATCGTCGCGATCTATCAGATCCTCCGCAGGATGCGGGGGTGGGAGGCGTGAGCGCGCGCATGACGAACGGTCAGCGCGTGGCCGGGTTCTGGGGGCAGGTGATCCTCATCCTCCTGCTCGCGTTCGCACTCGGCCCGATCATCCTGTTCGCCGGATCCGCCCTCAAGAGCCGTGCCGAGCTGCAGAGCAATCCCTTCGGACTGCCTCAGCAGTGGCTGTTCGGCAACTTCGCCGACGCCTGGGAGCAGGCCGGGATGGGGATGGGCCTGCTCAACAGTGCGATCCTCGTCGGCGGAACCGTGCTCATCGTCCTGGTAGTCGCGGGCCTCGCCGCCTACGCCCTCGCGCGGCTCGAGGTGCCTGGCGCCTCGGCGGTGGTCGCCTATCTGCTCGTGATCGGAGCGCTGCCGTTCCAGATGTTCCTCGTGCCCCTGTTCTACCTAGAGACCCAGACGGGTCTCTACGACACCTACCTCGGGATCATCATCATCTACAGCGCGGTGTTCGCGCCGTTCGCAACGTTGCTCCTGCGCTCGTTCCTCATCGGCATCCCCCGGGAGCTCGAGGAGGCGGCACGCCTCGACGGCGCGGGAGAGCTCCGGATCGCGTGGCGGATCATCCTGCCGAACGCCCTCCCCGGCCTGCTCACGGTCGCCCTGGTGACGGCGCTCTCGGCCTACAACGAGTTCTTCCTCGCGCTCACCTTCCTGCAGTCGCCCGATCGCATGCCGGTTTCGACGACGTTCTTCGCCTTCCAGACGGGATACTCGCAGGATCTCAGCCTCACGGCGGCGGCGGGCGTGATCATGCTGCTCCCGATGCTGCTGCTGTTCCTCGCGCTGCAGCGCCGCTTCGTCGACGGGCTGGCGTCGACCGGGATGAGCTCATGACCGTCGTGGTCGTGGGGTCGATCAACGCCGACCTGGTGCTCACGGGCGAGCGGATCCCCGCCCCCGGGGAGACCCGCGCCATGCACTCGCTCGCCCAGCTGCAAGGCGGGAAGGGCGCGAATCAGGCCGCCGCAGCCGCATCGCTGGGCGCAGACGTCCGCCTCATCGCGGCGACCGGCGACGACGCGGCTGGTCGGACCGCCCGCGCGGATCTGGAGGGCATCGGCGTCGATGTCGCCGGGGTCTCGATCGTGGAGGCGCCGACGGGGCTCGCGGTGATCATGGTCGACGACGACGCCGAGAACTCGATCGCGATCGTGCCGGGCGCGAACAGCCTGCTGGGCCCCGCAGCCGTCGAGACGGCGATCCGGGACATCGCCGCGGAGTCGGCGGTGCTGGTTCTCAGCCTCGAGATCCCGATGCCTGCGGTCGTCGCCGCGGCGACCGCAGGCAGACGGCGTGGGTGGCGGGTCATCCTCAACCCGGCACCCGCCGCTCCGCTTCCACCGGAACTGCTCGCCGCCTGCGACGTCGTCACCCCCAACGTCGGCGAAGCCGCCGAACTCGGCGGGGCGGAGGCGCTCCTCGCGGCGGGTGCGCAGACCGTCGTGGTCACGCGCGGTCCCGACGGGGCTGACCTCCACCAGGCGCATGAGACCGTCCGGCTTCCTGTGGTCGCGGCGGATGCCGTGGACACCACGGGCGCGGGCGACGCGTTCACGGCTGGGCTGGCCGTCGCTCTCGATGCGGGCGCCGACATGCGGGACGCCGTCGGCGTCGCACTCGCCGCCGGAGCCATCGCCACCGAAGCGCCCGGAGCTCGTGGATCGCTCCCGACAGCCGCGGCCGTCGACGCACGCAAGCCCGCCTGACGATGGCCCTCCTGCGCCCGGCGTTCGACGTGACCCGGTTCGACCCCGCGACGAGCTCGTTCTCAGGCCCATGGCGGACGGAGGCGAAGGAACCCTCGCCGCGCTGGCGTACGGGCTCGACACGGTTCGCCATACGATCCGCGTCACCGGACCGGACGATCGTCCAGTCGACGTGGACTGGCTGTCCTGGGGCGACAACGCCGCCGTCGAGCTCACGTCGAGGAGTGGCATCACCCTTCTCACCCGGCGACGTCCGCTCTCATCGCACACGCGCGGATTCGGTCAAGCGATAGTGCGGCGCTGGACTCCGGCGCCAGGCTGCTCGACCGACGGGGCCGGGACCTCCCCGACGGCAATGCCGGTCTTGCGCGTCTGGATCGCGTCGACCTTTCGGGGCCGAGGGATGCGCCGGAGGGGGGCGAGCGCTGTGCGATGTCACCAGCCCGCTCCTCGGACCGAACGGCGCGACCCCGGTGTTCGGGTGCAAAAGGGCCGCACTCTCGATGCCGAACCGCACGGAGGCGAGGCTCGAGTGTCTCGCCTCGCTTCTGGGTGCGGACGCGACGGCGCCCGCCGCAGGTGCCGAGGGCGGCAGTGCAGAACCGGGCGACCCTCCTTCATCAGGCTCGGCGCGGAGCTGAAGGCTGCCGCTCGCGGGGCGCGTCTCGCTACCCTTCACCCATGACCGCCACGCCGACGCCCGAGCGGGGCGTGGGCGACGGCGCCTGGATCTTCCCGTTGCGGGAGGCCGCGGTCACGACGCGCGCCGCGCTCGTCACGGGTGCGACGGCGCTCAGCCTCGTGCTGCTCGGGGTGCTCGCCACGCTCAGCATCATCCTGACCACCACCATGCCCGGCAGCATCGTCTGGTGGGTGCCGCTTGCGCTGCTGCCGCTCGCCGGATGCTGCGTCGCGGCCTGGCGCTGGGAACCCATCCCGGCCGGCGGCTACCTCGCGATCGGGGCTGTCGTCGCCGTGTCGCTCGCCGCGCTCACGGTCGCGGCCGCCGGCTCTCCGGTGCTGGCGCTCGCGGGCACCGCGAGCTTCCTGCTCTCGATGACGACGAACGTGGCCTTGCTGATCGGGGCGACGTCCGACCGGTGGACGGGCGGGATCGCGGGCGTCCTCGGCGGGTACGCGGTCGGCGAGGGCGCGATCGCCGTCACGGCGGCGATCGTCGGCCTGCCCTACCGGCTCGACCTCCCGCCCATCGCGATCGCCGTCGGAGTCGCGGTCGGTTACGCCTCCTTCCCGCTCGCCAGGCGCCGCGCCCGCCGGGGCACGGCACTCCTCGACGACGCCGACCGCCGCACGCGGGCGCGTCGGCTGCGCGAGCTGGAGGGGCGCGAGTCGATCGCGCTGCTGCACGACACGCTGCTCGGCGAGCTCACGGCGCTGGCACGGCGCGACGCCGGGCCGCTCACCGAGGCGGATCGCGTCCGGCTCGCGACGGGCCTCGAGTCGAGCGCCATGCTGCCGCTGCTGCGCGACGAGCCGGAGCCGAACCCCGACGGCGTCGCCGCGCGGCTCGTCGTGATCGGCGCGGCGGGCGGCATCCGGCTGCGCCTTGAGGGTGATCTCGCCGCGCTCGACGCCATGCCAGAGCCGGCGGGTGCGGCTCTCCGGTCGGCGCTCGAGCAATGCGTCGTGAACGTCGCACGCCACTCCGGAGTCGTCGAGGCCTGGCTCGCGGTCGCCGCATCGCCCGGGAGGGTCGATGTCACCGTCGTCGACGAGGGTGTCGGCTTCGACCCGGATGCCGTGCCGCGCGACCGCCTCGGCCTGAGCGAGTCGGTGCGCGGCCGCATCGAGCGCTGCGGCGGTTCGGTGCGGGTGTGGAGCAGCCCCGGCGCCGGCACCTCCGTGCACCTCACCGTGCCGGCGGGGGGCTGACGATGGCACTCCGCCACACCCCCCAGCAGCTCGACCCGCTCGGCGGGGTCACCGCGCAGTCGTTCGCCTGGATCTTCACCTTCGGCGCCGTCGCGACGGCGGCGGGCCTGACCCTCGCGCATCGCGAGGAGTATCACTCCCTTCCCCTGCTCCTCGCCGCGTTCGCGCTGCTCGGAGCCATGGGTGTCGTCACGGTGCTCGCCGCCCGGCCGCGTCGCGCGCCGTTCACCCGGCGCAGCGCCGTCGCGATCCATCTCCTCGGCCTGGGTGCCGTCGGCTTCGAGGCCGCCGCACAGTGGGGCACCGACACGGCCGTGCGCTCCGACTGGGCACCGCTCGCGCTCGCCCTCTTCGTCATGGTCACCGGATGCTTCCGGCCCGCCGCCGAGATCCTCGCGTTCGCGGGCGCGAGCGTCGCCGTCGTCACGAGCGTGACGATCGCGGGGGCGGAGGCGGCGAGTCTCACACTGCCCGCGATCGTCTATGCGGGCCTCACCGCTGGCCCGCTGCTCGCGGCGGGCGTCGGCGCGGCCGCGTTCTCGGCCACCCTCGTGCGTCGGCTGCTGCGCTGGCGGGCGCAGACCGAGGGGGTGCGTCTGGCGGCGGCGGAGGACATCCGCGCCCGCGTCCGTGACGAGCTCCGTGACGAGCGCCTGGCCCTCGTGGAGAGCGAGATCGGCCCGTTCCTGCGCGAGCTGCTGGCGCGGGGCGAGACGGATGACGCCGCCGCCGAGCGCGCGCACGAGCTGGGCGAGGCGCTGCGCCGTGCGCTCGTCGCCGAGGCCGACGGCGTCTGGCTCGACGACCTCGTCGCCGAGCTGCACGACCCGGCCGGCCTCGCCTCGCGCATGGACGAGACGCAGCGCGCCGCGGTCGAGGCGGCGTGCGCGTCGCTCTCCCCTTGCAGCACGAGCGCGACCCTCGAGCGCGCCGGGGGCGGCGTCCGGCTGACGCTGCGCTGGCAGCGTGGCGGGGACGGTCGCCTCGGTCCGGAGCTGCAGGCCGTGCTGCGCTCGGTGTTCCCCGGCGCGCGGATCCGGCCGTCGTCACGGTTCGTCGAGCTCGACTTCGAGCCCGCCGAGTGAGAGTCGTTCAGGCGCCTTCCGGCGTCACCCCCACGGCGTCGAAGGCCCGCGCACCGTCCGGCGTCAGCCACTCGTCGAGCATGCGTCGCACCTCGGCGCCCATGTCGATCGAGCGGTCGAAGAGCCACTGGGCCTGCAGCCCGTCCATGAGCGCGGTCAGGCGCAGGGCGGCGTCGTCGGTGTCGAGCTCCGCGCGGAGCTGGCCGGCGCGGACGCCGCCGCGCAGCGCCCGCGCGGTGCCGGAGCGGATGCGCTCGTAGCGGGCGACGAAGTAGTCGTGGGCGGGGTGGTCGGGCGCCGAGGCCTCCGCCGAGAGCCGGACGAAGAGTTCGATGAGGCCGGGCACGAGCCGGTTGTGGTCCGCGAGGTCGATCATGCCGCGCAGCACGCCGATCGCGCCGGCGCCCTGGACGTAGGGGGCGAAACGGGCCCGGTCCTCGTCGTCACGCGCCTCGAGCACGGCTTCGAGCAGCGCCTCCTTGTCGGGGAAGTGGTGCAGGAGGCCGGCGCGCGAGATGCCGCAGGCGGCCGCGATCTCGAGGATCGTCGCGGAGAGGAAGCCGCGTTCCGCGAAGTGCTCCGACGCCGTGCGGATGATCGCGTCACGCCGTGCGCGCCCCTTGGCATAGCCGCGCGGGGTGCCGGCGGATCCGGCCGCGGGGGTGCTCTCCAGCGCGCTCACGGAAGCGAGGCTAGCACCGGGGTTGACAAAACCGACACGAGTGTAGATATTTGGTCTCACTCACCGCGGAGGCGTCGTGCGCCGCGGAACGGACGAAGGAGTTCCTGTTGGCCGAGGCCCGCTTCCCCTACCAGGATGCGACCCTGTCCGTCGAGCAGCGCGTCGAGGACCTGCTCGCGCGCATGAGCGTCGAGGACAAGGCCGGTCTCATGTTCCAGCCGATGGCCCCGCTCGGCACCGACCTCGACGAGCCCGGCATGTTCGGCTCGCCCTCGATGCGCAAGATCCTCGACCGCCGCATCAGGCACGTCAACATCCTGCAGGGCGCCTCGGCCCGCGAGCTCGCCGAGTGGCACAACGCCGTGCAGCGACTCGCCGCCGATACCGAGCTCGGCATCCCCCTCACGATCTCGAGCGATCCCCGCCACTCCTTCTCCAACAACCCCGCCGCGGCGCTCCTCGCCGGCCCCTTCTCGCAGTGGCCCGAGTTCCTCGGCTTCGGCGCCCTCGACGACCCGGAGCTCACCCGCCGCTTCGCCGAGACCGTGCGCCGCGAATATGTCGCCGTCGGCATCCGCACCGCCCTGCACCCGCAGATTGACCTCGCGACCGAGCCGCGCTGGGCGCGCGCATCCGGAACCTTCGGCTCGAGCGCCGAGGTCGCCGGCCGCCTCGGCGTCGCCTACACCCTGGGGCTGCAGGGCGAGGAACTCGGCCCCGACTCGGTCTCGACCATGGCCAAGCACTTCCCCGGCGGCGGACCCCAGCTGAACGGCGAGGACCCGCACTTCGACTACGGCCGAGAGCAGGTCTACCCGGGTGGCCGCTTCGAACTGCACCTTCAGCCGTTCCGCGAGCTCATCGCCGCGGGCGTCAGCCAGCTCATGCCGTACTACGGCATGCCGGTCGGCACCGAGTACGAGGAGGTCGGTTTCAGTTTCAACAAGCAGATCATCACGGGCCTGCTGCGCGAACAGCTCGGCTTCGAGGGCATCGTCTGCACCGACTGGGGCATCCTGTCGCGCACCTTCTGGGGCGTCGAGCACCTCAGCTACGAGGAGCGGATGCTGAAGTCGCTCGACGCCGGCGTCGACCAGTTCGGCGGCGAGTTCCGGCCGGCGGTTCTCGTGCAGCTCGTGCGCGAGGGCCGCGTCGAGGAGTCGCGGCTCGACGCCTCCGTACGCCGCCTGCTGCGCGAGAAGTTCCGCCTCGGCCTGTTCGACGGCGCCCGCTACGTCGACGCGGATGCCGCGGATGCGATCGTCGGCGCCGACGAGGCGCGCGCGGCCGGGCACGCCGCGCAGGTCGCCTCGCAGACCCTCCTCAAGAACGACGGCGCCGTGACCCTGCCGCTCACCGGGCAGCCGAAGGTCTACCTCGAGGGACTCGCCCCCTCCTCGCTCGCCGGGTGGGCCGACGTCGTGCCGACGGCCGCCGAGGCCGATGTCGCGATCGTGCGCACCTCCGCCCCGTGGGAGCAGCGCGGGGTGCCAGGCGAGCTCGAGTTCTTCTTCCGCGCCGGCTCGCTCGAGTTCCACGACGACGAGCTCGCCCGCCTCCGCGAGCTCGCCGCCCAGGCGCCGCTCATCCTCGACGTCTACCTCGACCGCCCCGCGATCCTCGCCCCGCTCATCGGGCTGGCCTCCGTCATCACCGCCAACTACGGGGCATCCGACGACGCCTTCGTCGAGATCCTGTTCGGCGCCGCCGAGCCGCAGGGCCGGCTGCCCTTCGAGATCCCGTCCTCGATGGCGGCCGTCGAGGCGAACCTCGCCGACGTGCCGAACGACACCGTCGACCCGAGCTACCCGGTCGGCCACGGCCTCCGCTTCGGAGCCGACTGGACGCCCGCGACCCGCCCCGACCGGCAGACCAGCATCCGCCTGGCGCCGGCCGAGAGCCGCTACGACCTCGCGACCACGCCGCTCAAGGCCTTCCTCGACGACCCGGAGGCCCGCGCCGTGCTGGACGAGCTCGTGCCAGAGCTGTCCGCGCACCCGATGATCGCCCTCGCCCAGGGCATGCCCCTCGAGACCGTGCTCGGCATGGCGGCCCAGGAGGCGCCGGCCGAACTGCTCGACACCATCCGTACCCGCCTCACGGCACTGCAACCGCAGTGACGTCCCCCGAAGAACATCCGAAGGAAGACGCAATGACAACGACGTCAAGTCCCTCCGAGCCCGGCGCCGCCCTCGCGGCGGACGGGGTCGCCGAGCTCGAATCGAACGAGCCCGTCAAGATCCGCGGCAAGCTGCTCAAGCTGCTGCTGTGGATGCTGCCGGCCAACATCTCGATCTTCATCCTCTGGGGTGCCATCCCCGGCCTGCTCCTGGCGCTCCAGGTCGCGGCGATCGACGAGGAGAACAAGGTCGCCAACCTGGCCCTCGTGACCACGATCGGCGCCTTCGCCGCGATGGTCGCCCAGCCGGTCGCCGGCGCGATCTCGGACCGCACCCGCAGCCGCTTCGGTCGTCGCGCCCCGTGGATGGTGGCCGGCGCGCTCATCGGCGGGCTCGCCCTCGTCGGGATGGCCTTCGCGAACACCCTCGTCATGATCGGGATCGGGTGGGTGATCGTGCAGATCGCCTACAACTTCGCCCAGGGTCCGCTGTCGGCGATCCTGCCTGACCGGGTCCCGGTCCGTGCCCGCGGCACCTTCGCCGCGATCGGCGGTGCGGCGACGATGGTCGGCGCGATCGGCGGCCAGGTCGTCGGCGCCTCGCTCGCGCAGAACATCGGCGCAGGCTACGTCGGCCTCGCCGGGTTCACGCTCGTCATCATCACGCTGTTCGTGGTGTTCAACCCCGACCGCTCGAGCAAGGACCAGGTCAACCCGCCGTTCCGGCTGCTCGACTTCCTGCACACCTTCTGGGTGAGCCCCCTCAAGCATCCCGACTTCTTCTGGGCCTTCGCGGGTCGCCTGCTGCTGTTCACCGGCTACTTCGGCGTGACCGGATACAACCTGTACGTCCTCAACGATTACATCGGGATCGGCGACCTCGAGGCCTCGACCGCCTACGTCCCGCTGCTGGGCCTGCTGGGTCTCGCGGGAACACTGCCGGCCATCCTCGTCAGCGGCCCGCTGAGCGACAAGATCGGGCGCCGCAAGATCTTCGTGTTCATCTCCTCGGTGGTCGTCGCGGTCGGGCTCCTGGTGCCGTGGATCATGCCGACGATCGGCGGCATGATGATCATGGCGGTCGTCATCGGCCTCGGCTTCGGCGCGTTCATGGCGGTCGACCAGGCGCTCATGACGGAGGTGCTGCCGAGCGCAGAGTCCTACGCGAAGGACCTCGGGGTCGTCAACATCGCCGCGACCCTTCCGCAGGTGCTCGCGCCCGCGGTCGGCGGCGGGATCGTGCTCGTGTTCGGCTACGTCGGCCTGTTCCCGATCGGCATCGCGCTCAGCGTGCTCGGCGCGTTCTGCGTGTTCATGATCAAGGCGGTCAAGTGACGGTGGTGGGTCGCGCGACCGCCGACCCGGACGGCGCGGTGGCCGCGGCCCCGCGCCGTCCGCGGGGGATGCTGCTGGCCGGCGTTGCGGGGCTCGTGGTCTTCGCGGCGTTCGCCTTCTCGGTCGCCGTCGACGTCGAGCATCCGTGGATCCAGCCCCTCGACGACGCGTGGCGCGCGCTCGTCGGCACCGGGCCGGATGCTCCCACCTGGTGGCTGCCGATGTTCTTCCAGTACCTCGGCGAGGGCGCGGGCAATCTGTTCCTCATCATCCTCGTGCCGGTCGCGCTGCTCTGCGTGCGTCGCTGGCGCAGTGCGCTGTTCTTCTTCACGGCGAGCCTCTCGGTCTCGCTCGTGGTCTCGCAGCTCACCAAGAACCTCGTGCACCGCCCGCGCCCCGCGGAGGACCTCGAGAACGGGCTCTACGGCCCGCTGTTCTCGGTTGACCACGGATCGCTGCCCTCGGGTCACGCGGTCACGACCGGCATCGTGATCGTCGCCGTCGCGGCCCTGCTGCCGCCCGCGTGGCGCCGGATCTGGTGGGTCGTGGCCGCCCTCCTCGGCGCCGGCATGGTCTGGCAGCGCACCCTCATCAACGCCCACTGGCTGAGCGACACCCTCGTGGGACTGCTGGGCGGCATCGCCGGAACGCTCATCCTCTGGTGGGCGTTCTACCCCCTGCTCGCCCGGGACCGCGGTCGCCCGCTGCGGCGGCGCGCGAGAGTCCACGCGGCACCGATCGAAGGAGAAACCGCATGACCGACGCCACGGTCCGTCAGGACACCGACAGCGACCTCGACGGTCTCACGACGCAGCAGAAGGCCGCGCTCGGCTCCGGGGCCGACTTCTGGACCACCAAGGCGGTCGGCGACATCCCGTCGATCATGATGACCGACGGCCCGCACGGCCTGCGCAAGCAGGTGGAGGCGAGCGACCACCTCGGCGTCTCGGCGAGCGTGCCAGCCACCTGCTTCCCGCCCGCCGTCGCGCTCGCCCAGACCTGGGACCCCGAGCTCGCCGAGTCCGTCGGCGCCGCCCTCGGGCGCGAGTGCCAGGCGAACGAGGTGCAGGTGCTGCTGGGTCCCGGCGTCAACCTCAAGCGCTCGCCGCTCGGCGGGCGCAACTTCGAGTACTTCTCGGAGGACCCGCTGCTCGCGGGCGCGCTCGGCGCCGGCTGGGTGCGCGGCCTCCAGGGGCAGGGCGTCGGCGCATCGCTCAAGCACTTCGCCCTCAACAACCAGGAGGACGACCGGATGCGGTCGAGCTCCGACGTCGACCCGCGTCCGCTGCGCGAGCTCTACCTGCGCAGCTTCGAGCGCGTGGTGCGCGACGCACAGCCGTGGACGGTCATGTGCTCCTACAACAAGGTCAACGGGGTGCAGGTGTCCAACGACCCGTTCCTGCTGACCCGTGTGCTCCGCGAGGAGTGGGGCTTCGAGGGCGTCGTCGTCTCCGACTGGGGCGCTGTCGTCGACCGTGTCAAGTCGGTCGCGGCCGGCCTCGACCTGCAGATGCCCGGCGGCGACCCGGGCCCGGATGACGCGGTGGTCGCCGCCGTCGCAGACGGCTCGCTCGCGGCCCCGGCCCTCGACGCCGTGGCCGGACGGATGGCGCGCCTCGCCCGGCGCGCGCACGCCGCCCGCGAGGAGGGCGCGAGCTTCGACGCCGAGCTGCACCACGCCCTCGCGCGGCAGGTGGCCGGGCGCGCGATCGTGCTGCTCAAGAACGAGGGCGCACTGCTGCCGCTCGCGGCATCCGGTTCGATCGCCGTCGTCGGCGAGTTCGCCCGCACGCCGCGCTACCAGGGCGGCGGCTCCTCGCACGTCAACCCGACCCGGCTCGACGTGCCGCTCGACGAGCTGAGGGCCGCCGCCCCGGAGGCGAGCATCGAGTTCGCGCCCGGCTTCACAGTCGACGGCTCGGGCGCCCAGCCGGAGCTCGAGGCGGAGGCCGTGCGGATCGCGGGCGCCGCGGATGTCGCGGTGCTGTTCCTCGGGCTCGACGCCGCCCAGGAGTCGGAGGGCTTCGACCGCGAGCACATCGAGCTGCCCGAGGAGCAGCTGGCGGTGCTCGAGCGGGTGGTCGCGGTGCAGCCGAGGACGGTCGTGGTGCTGAGCCACGGAGGCGTGCTGCGGCTCGCCCCGGTGGCAGAGCTCGCCCCGGCGATCCTCGACGGGGCGCTCCTCGGGCAGGCGGGCGGCGGCGCGATCGCCGACGTGCTCTTCGGGGCCGTGAATCCGTCCGGCAGGCTCGCCGAGACGGTTCCCGTGCGCCTTCAGGACACCCCGGCGTACCTCAACTTCCCGGGTGAGAGCTCGCACGTGCGCTACGGCGAGGGTCTCTTCATCGGCTATCGCTGGTACGACGCGCGCGAGCTCGAGGTCACCTTCCCCTTCGGCCACGGCCTGTCCTACACGAGCTTCCGCTACGACGGTCTCGAGCTGGCGGCCGACGGCGACGGCATCCGGGCACGGGTCACCGTGACCAACGCGGGCGACCGCTCGGGGCGCGAGATCGTGCAGGCCTACGTGTCGCTGCCCGGGTCCTCGGTGCAGCGGCCGGTGCGCTGGCTCGGCGGCTTCGCGGCCGTCGAGCTCGGCGCGGGCGAGAGCCGGACCGTCGAGCTCCGCATCGAGGGCCGCGACCTCGCGTACTGGGACGTCGCGCTCGACCGTTTCGTGGTGGAGCCGGGCGGCTACCGGGTGTCCGTCGGCTCCTCCAGCCGCGAGCTGCACCTGAGCGACGAGGTCGAGCTCGCCGGCGAGGAGGTGCGCACGCCCCTCACCATGGAGTCCACCCTCGGCGAGGTGCTCGCGCATCCGATCGCGGGCGCCGTCGTCGCCGAGCAGTTCGCCGCCCTGCCGATGGCCCAGGGAGACAGCTCGGCCCTCGGCATGGACATGATGCGGATGATGATGAGCGTGCCGATCGAGCGCATCGTCGGCTTCGCGCAGGGTCAGCTGAGCCGGGAGCAGATCGCCCAGCTCATCGAGGCCGCGAACGCGGGCTGAGGCTCAGCTGAGCTGGCCGTAGTAGTAGTCGGAGATCGAGGAGAGGATCGCGTGGATCGTCGCGACGGTCCAGACCACGGTGGCGATGAAGATGACGAGGTAGCTCGCGAGGTGAGCCCACAGCGGCCAGCCCGCCGTGCTGCTCACCTTGCGCAGCACGACGTGGCGTCCGATGAGGTAGACGACGGGGTACGGGATGAAGGCGAACGCCCAGTGGAACGGGCGCACGACGCCCACGGCGAGCAGGTTCCTGTAGTCGCGGTACGCGGCGAACACGAGGAGGCCGTAGGCGACCCACCCGATCACGCCGAAGATCGCGAGGATGGCGAAGTACCCGCCCATCGCGCTCGTGATGGTTCCGTCGTTGCCGCTGAGCGACGCCTCGAAGATCGCGCGCATGTAGCCCGGCATGTCGAAGAAGAACAGCGGGATCGTCTGCACGAGGGTGAGCATCGACACGACCCACACCCATCCGGTGTCGATCGTCGTGCCATCCGGAAGCCGAGGGCGCATCGACGCACCGGCCGGAGCGGCGGTGCCGGGTGCCACGTGATCCGTCCATCCGTGGCCGTCCCACCAGCGCTGACCGCCCGATCCGTCCGGGTACCAGCCGGGTGCGGCGGAGGGCGTCTCCGGGGTATCGGTCATGCCGCCGATCCTAGAGGTCCGCGTGCCGCCTGTCAGCCGGCCGCGCCGAGGCCCGCGAGCCCGTTCGTCACGGTGACCGCGGCCCAGACGGCGAACGCCGAGTACCACAGCACGTAGAGCGCGATCGAGACCGCGAGCGGCGCGATCGAGGGGCGGGCGACCGTGCGCAGCACGACCTGCCGGCCGATCAGGTAGACGAGTCCCGCGATCGCGGCGAAGCCCCACGGGAAGGGGTGTGCGACGCCCAGCGCGCGCAGGCGTCGCGCATCGCGTGCGGCGAACAGCAGCGCGAGCCCGGTCGTGAGCACCGAGCTGCCGAGCAGCACGCCCAGGTGCAAGCCCACCTGGCCGAGCGCGCCCGCGACGTCGTCGACCCAGAGGGCGTCGAGCACCGAGCCGATGTCGAACAGGAAGATCGTCGAGGCGAGCACCCACGGAACCGTCACGATGAGCCAGACCCAGACGGTCTCGACGCTCGTGCCGGGCGGCAGCGGCTGCCGCGCGCGCGGAGCATGCATCTCCCGCGACGCCGGGGGAGGGATGAGGAGCCCGCTCACAGCTGCGAGCGTACCGTCGCCCCCTCGCACTCGTGGCAGACCTCCAACCGCTGCAGCGTTTGTGCCTACCATCGGGGGATGGCGAGTCGGGCGGAACCCCTCGATCGGCTGCGCGGACGCACGAGCGAGAAGTGGGGCGCGCATCCGGACGACGTGCTGCCGATGTTCGTCGCCGAGATGGACTACCCGCTCGCGCCGGCGATCGCGGAGACGCTGCACGCGGCGATCGACCGCGGCGACACCGGGTACGTGAACCCGCGCGACCACGGTGCGGCGGAGGCGTTCGCGGACTTCGCGCGCGACGCGTGGGACTGGACACCTGCCCCCGAGCGGATGGGGATCGCCACCGACGTCAGCGTCGTGATCGTCGAGGCCCTCCGCCGTCTCGCCGCGCCAGGCGACGGGGTCGTCATCACGCCGCCCGTGTATCCGCCGTTCTTCGACCTCGTGCCGGAGGCGGGCGCGCGGGTCGTCGAGGTGCCGCTCCTCGACGACGGCGCGAGCCACGCGCTCGACCTCGCCGGCATCGACCGGGCGCTCGCGGCGGGGGCGCGGGGCGTGCTGCTGTGCAGCCCGCACAACCCGCTCGGGCTCGTGCATCCGCGCGCGGAGCTCGAGGAGCTCGCACGCATCGTCGAGCGCCACGGCGGCTTCGTCGTGAGCGACGAGATCCACGCGCCCCTCGTGCATCCTGGCGTCGGGTTCACGCCGTATCTCTCGGTGTCTGATGCGGCGCGCGCGCACGGCATCGCGGCCGGGTCCGGCAGCAAGGCGTTCAATCTCGCGGGCCTCAAGGCGGCGTTCTTCGTCGCGGGGTCGGAGCGGATGACGGAGCTCGTGCGCGGGCTGCCGGAGGAGGTCGCCTTCCGCGCCGGCCACCTCGGGCTCATGGCGACCCGTGCGGGTTTCGCCGGGTCGCGGGACTGGCTCGCCGAGACGATCGGCGCGATCGTCGCGAACGTGGAGCTGCTCGAGTCGCTGCTCGCGAGCGAGCTGCCCGGCGCCCGGCTGCGGCGCCCCCAGGCGAGCTACCTCGCCTGGGTCGACCTCTCGGCGCTCGGCTGGGGCGATGACCCCGCCGCGCACGTGCTCGAGCACGCGCGCGTCGCGCTCTCGAACGGGCCCGCCTTCGGCCGCGAGGGCCGAGGCTTCGTGCGGATGAACCTCGCGTGCGCGCCCGAGCTGGTGACCGAGGCGGTCACCCGGATCGCCGCCCTCACGCGTTCTTGAGCCCGTTCGCATCCCGCCGCGAAGCGATGGATGTCGGTGGTCCGTGGTGGGATGGGGGTGCTCGAAAAGAAAAGTGCGCGACACGCCGCGACACAACATCTAGGGGAATGACATCCGTGAAATTCCCGTTATATAGTGGTGACTCACGAGGGGCGCCCCTCCTCTTCCGGAAAGGGGGCCCTCGACCACCAGTTGAGACTTTTGAGGGAGGTTGCCATGAACGACGTCGACACCGTCGGTGGCTACGCAGTGCCGGTCGACCCGATGGACGACCTCTACTGCGAGTCCTGCCAGTAAGGCAGCGCCACCGCACAGACCCCCCGGAACCCCGGCTGACCGCGACGGTCGCCGGGGTTCCGATCGTTCCGGCCCCGTCGCCCGCTGATCGGGTGCCGAGGGCTGCGCAGCCCCCTCGCCGCTGATCGAGTGCCGCACCCGTGCGGCGTATCGAGATCCACCGGGCTGGCGCCACCGTCGCCGATAGGCTCAAGGGGTGAGCGTCAACCCCGAGTTGCAGGGCCGGAGCTACCCGCCGACCGAGCCCTACCTGGTGGGTCGCGAGAAGGTGCGCGAGTTCGCGCGCGCCGTCGTCGCGACGAGCCCCCTTCACCACGAGATCGACGCGGCCCGCGCGGCCGGCTACCCGGATGTCGTGGCGCCGCCGACCTTCGCCGTCGTCGTGCAGGAGCGCGCGCTCGCGCAGCTGCTCGCCGATCCGGACGGCGGCATCGACTTCAGCCGCGTCGTGCACGGCGAGCAGCGCTTCAGTTTCAGCCGACCGATCGTGGCGGGGGACGAGCTCAGCGCGACCCTGACCGTCACGAGCGTCAAGAGCCTGGGTGGGCACTCGATGGTGACCGCGGATGCGCTCGTGGCCGACGCATCCGGGGATCACGTCGTCACCGCGACCTCGACCCTCGTCGTGCGGGGGGACGAATGAGCGCCCCCGCCCTGTCGTCCCTCGTCGTCGGGACCGTCGTCGCCGAGGCGGAGTTCACGCTCGGCCGCGACTCGCTCGTGCGCTACGCGGGCGCGTCCGGCGACTTCAACCCGATCCACTACCGCGACGACGTCGCCGCATCCGTGGGGCTGCCCGGCGTGCTCGCGCACGGCATGCTCACGATGGGGCTCGCCGTGCAGCCCGTCGTCGACTGGGCGGGCGACCCCGGGCGCATCGTCGACTACCAGGTGCGCTTCACGCGCCCCGTCGTCGTCGACCCGGCCGATGGCGCCGTCGTGTCGGTCGTCGCGAAGGTCGGCCGGATCGACGACGACGCCGCGCGCATCGACCTGACGGTGACCTCCGGCGGCGAGACCGTGCTCGGGCGGGCGCAGGTCCTCGTGCGACTCGAGGCGTGACGCCGGTGCCGGCCGCGCGACTTTCCGAGCTCACGACGCTGCGCGTGGGCGGGGAGGCGCGAGAGCTCGTCGAGCCCGAGACGCGCGATGAGCTCGTGCGGGCGGCGCTCGAGCTGTGGGCTTCGGGCGATGACTGGCTGCTGCTCGGCGGCGGATCGAACCTCGTCATCGCCGACGACGGCTTCGACGGCACCGTCATCCGGGTGGCGACGCGCGGCATCGACATCGCCCTCGACGCCGACGGGCGTCACGCCAGGGTGCGTGCGGCCGCGGGGGAGAGCTGGGATGCGCTCGTCGCGGCGACCGTCGACGCGGGGCTCGCCGGAGTCGAGGCGCTCAGCGGCATCCCTGGCACGGTCGGCGCGGCCCCCGTGCAGAACATCGGTGCCTACGGGCAGGAGCTCGGGGAGCGGCTCGTCGGCATCGACTTCCTCGATTACGCCACGGGCGAGGTGCTGCGCCTCGACGCGGACGAGCTCGGCCTCGGCTACCGCACGAGTGCCCTCAAGCACGGGCGAACGGGCATCGTGCTCGCGATCGAGCTCGATCTCGACGCGGGCGGATTCTCGGATCCGGTCGCGTACGCGCAGCTGGCATCCGCTCTCGGTGTCGCGCTCGGCGAGCGCGTGCCGCTCGCCGACGCCCGCCGGACGGTGCTCGCGCTGCGCGCCTCGAAGGGCATGCTGCTCGACGCATCCGACCCCGACTCGGTGAGCGCAGGCTCGTTCTTCACCAACCCGATCGTCTCGGAGTCGTTCGCCCGCGCCCTGCCGGCCGACGCACCGCGCTGGCCGGCCGTGGAGGAGGAGGCGGATCGGGTGCTCGCACCCGGCGAGGAGGTGCCCGCGCTCGCCGCCGCCGACTACCGGGTGAAGCTCTCGGCCGCGTGGCTCATCGAGCGCTCCGGTATCGCGCGCGGATTCGCGCTGCCCGGCTCGCGCGCCGCGATCTCGGGCAAGCACACGCTCGCGATCGTCAACCGCGGGGGCGCCACGGCATCCGAGGTCGTGCAGCTCGCCGCGTTCGTGCAGACGCGCGTGCTCGCCGAGTTCGGCGTGCGCCTGCAGCCCGAGCCGGTGCTCGTCGGGGTCGCGCTGTAGCTGCGGCGCTGTCGTGGCGCGCAGTCGTCCCTGCCGCTGACTGCGCGTATCCGCCCCCGTCCCCGTCC
>JASGGJ010000024.1:0-28356 GCA_047605085.1 Protaetiibacter sp. | reverse complement strand
AATCGGTGGCGTCGAGCACCGCGAACGCGGCGGCGATCGGGGCGACGTTGTCGCCCAGTCGGCTGAGGGACTGCGCCAGGAAGATCCGCCTGAACTGCGTCCTACGGAGGACGGCGAAGGCGGACACCCCCGCACTCTAACCTCCTGCAGCCGATCATCAACGGGCGTAGACCTCGCGGCATTGCAGCAGAGGGCGTCAATGTGTACATATTGACGCCCTCTGCGCGAGTTATCGGCATCGTGCCCGGTTGTACTCGCCGTTGGCGTTTGGGTGGAGACGGGGACGCGGGTCGCTCAGCTCGAGCGCGCCCGGTCGATCATGAACCGCACGCCCCGGCTTGCGCCGTCCACGGCGAGGCGCACCTCCGGGTGTGTTGTCTGCCAGACGCGGAAGAGCTCGTCGGCAAAGCCCTGGCCGATCAGCTCGACTCCGGCGAAGTCGAGGATGACCTCCTCGAACTTCTCCAGTCCCTGAGCGAATCGCTTGGCCTCGCTGCGGCTGATGAACTCGCCTCCACGGGCGATGAGGCTGATCCGGGGTGCGCTGATCGTGAAGCGCCCGTCACCGTGCTCACCCGACGGGGCGAACCGCTCGAACACGTCGAGAAGCCGGGTCCGAGTGTGCAGCTCGACTCGCACGGTGACGATGGTTCCGGTGTTGCGCGACGACCCCGCGGCGAAGCGGTCAGCACCGGCACGGCTGTCGGCGGCGACGACGAAGCCGTTGGCCGAGATCGATGCCGTCGTCGCCGCGCGCAGGGTGAAGAACAGTCCTTCTCCGGAGTGGCGATCGGGGGCCGTGGTGCGCTTGCCCTTCGTGACCTCGACCAGAGACTGCTCGACGGTCTCCAGCCCGAGCCCCTCTCGCATCCGCTCGAACGCGCCGACTCCGTCGTCCGAAACCCTGACCTCCAGCGAGCCCACGAGCTCTTGCGCGGACACGGCGACCGCGGTGCCTCCTGAGTGGTCGATCGCGTTGTTCACGACTTCGGTGACGGCGTAGGCGAGGATCTCATAGGCATTGCGGGGCAGTTCCCTCGCGAGCGCGTCGCGCAGCTCGTGCCACACGCGGGTCTCGTCGAGCCCGGCGAGGGGATAGGAAGCCGACCAGGCGGGCTTGCCGGGCGTGGCCGAGCGAAATCTCTCCCACTCGATCCGCAGGAGCGCGGGATCGAAGCGGCGATGTCCGCCCTGCGTGGTCGTCGTGGTGAGAACGCCTCGGTCGGCAAGAGAGCGGACGTAGCTCGTCGAAACGCCCAGGGACGCCGCGGCGGCGGAGATCCCGATCAGCGTCGGATCCTCATCCACCATGAATCAAATCTACAGTAGATTGTGGCGATCAGCGGGGACGAATCTCCACACCCGCACCGGGTGGCGTAACACGCCGCGCGCATCCGCGAGAATCGTCGGGATGGACTGGCAGACCCCGGAAGACGCGGTGCCGTCCGCGTTCGTCACCGAGTCCAACCGGCGCGCCATCTCGGCGAAGCCCCCGGCATCAGGGGCCTGGCGGATCGGCGACGACCCGGGCGACCGCCGTTTCCAGCGAATCGGACCCCTGGAGTTCGAGCGCGGCGGCAGCCTGCCCGACGTCACGATCGCCTACGAGAGCTGGGGCGAGCCGAATGCCGCGGGCGACAACGCCGTCCTCGTGCTGCACGCCCTCACCGGCGACAGCCATCTCGTCGGACCGGCCGGCCCCGGCCACCCGACCGCCGGATGGTGGGCGGGCCTCGTGGGTGCAGGCAAGGTGCTCGACCCCGGGCGCTGGTACGTCGTGGCGCCCAACATGCTCGGCGGCTGCCAGGGCTCGACGGGACCGGCCTCCCTCGCCCCCGACGGCACCGAGTGGGGTCCGCGCTTCCCGTACCTCACCATCCGCGACCAGGTCGAAGCGCAGCGCGCCTTCGCCGACGCGCTCGGAATCCGCCGCTGGGCGGCCGTCATCGGCGGGTCGATGGGCGGGATGCAGTCGCTCGAGTGGGCGGTGTCGCACCCGGACCGCGTCGAGCGCTTCGCCGTGCTCGCCGCCCCGCCGGTGTCCTCCGCCGACCAGATCGCGCTCAACTCCGTGCAGTCGGAGGCGATCCGCATGGACCCGGCCTTCGCCGGAGGCGACTACTACAACGCAGAGGACGGTGAGGGGCCGTCCGCAGGCCTCGCGCTCGCACGCCGCATGGCGCTGCTCAACTACCGCTCCCCCAGCGAGCTCGACGACCGCTTCGCGCGCAGCTGGCAGAGCGGGCTCAACCCGATGGGAGGGGGCGGACGGTTCGCGGTCGAGAGCTACCTCGACTTCCACGGCAACAAGTTCACCCGTCGCTTCGACGCCAACAGCTACCTCGTGCTCGTCGATGCCATGAACTCCCACGACATCGGCCGCGACCGGGACGGCATCGCGGCCGCACTCCGGCGCGCGAGCGGCCTCGGACTCGTGCTCGGCATCGACAGCGACCGGCTCTTCCCGGTTGCCGGGCAGCGCGCCATCGCCCGGCAGCTGCCGAACAGCATCTCCGGTGCCGAGCCCGTCGTCATCTCCTCGCCGTTCGGCCACGACGCCTTCCTCATCGAAGACCTGCTGGTCGGCCGGGAACTGGCACGCCTGCTCGACGCGTGAACGACCGCGGCTGACGGCGTGCCGCTCCCCCCATACGGGTGTCACCATCTGCCACCATGGAGTCGAGGAGGGCCCCGCCGTCCGGAGGGGTGACGTGCGCGATGGATCTGATCGCCCGGGAACGCGACCGCGTTCTGCAGCGTGCTGCGCGGGTGTACGGGCTCGGCTTCACCATCGCCTCCGCGCTCTGCTACCTCCTGCCCGGCGCCATCGACGACCCGGCCGCCCTCGGCATCGGGATCGCGCTCTATCTGGTGCTCGCTGGCGCCCAGTTCATGCTCGGCATCAGCCGCAACCCGGCCTGGGTGGCACTGACCCTCGCGGCCGGTATCGGCATCCTCGCGGCAGCCACCGACTGGGGCCGCGCCGAGCTCGGCCTGGGGGCCATGACCGCGCTGCAGCTGCTCGTCTCCGGCTCGCTCGCAGCGGTCGCGATCGTGCTGACGGGCAGCGCGTGGCGCATCGTCGGTCTCGGCGCGGCATTCGTGATGCTCGCCGTCGTCACCTTCTGGCTCACCGCCGCGTCGCAGACGATCGTGCGCACGGGTGGCCTGCTCGTGCTCGGCTGGTTCCTGACCGGCGGTATCGGCTTGTGGGTCTCCGCCGGGATCCCGTCCGTGAGCAAGCGCATCGCGAGCATCGGTCGCGCCCACCGCGCCGAGCGTCAGGCGAGCGAGCTCGAGGCGCAGCGGCGTCAATCGGCGCGCCTGCTGCACGACACCGTGCTCGCCACGCTCACCCTGCTCGCGCACTCCGGCGTCGGAGTCACCCCGGATGCGCTCCGCGAGCAGGCCGCGGAAGACGCTCGCCTGCTGCGCCAGCTGCGCCTCGGGTCGACACCGACTCCGCAGGCCTCCGGCAGCTATCAGCTCGAGTCGGGCGGCGATCCGGAGCCCGTGCTCGGGCGCACCCTCGAGTCCGTCAAGCAGCGCTTCGGACGGATGGGGCTCACCGTGGCATGGCACGGCACCGGCCAGGTGCTCCTGCCGAGCGAAGTGCTCGACGCCTTCCTGCTCGCCCTCGCCGAGTGCCTCGAGAACGTGCGCCGGCATTCCGGCGTCACCGAGGCGCACGTCACGATCACCGAGGACGACACGACCGTGCGCGCGATGGTCACGGATGCGGGGGTCGGCTTCGACATCGCCGACATCGACGAGGCCAAGCTCGGCTTCACGGAGTCGGTCGTCGCACGCCTCCGCGAGGTCGGCGGCAACGCGCGCCTGTTCTCGTCCCCCGGTTCCGGGACGACCGTCGTCCTGGAGGTGCCGCGATGACCGCGGGCATCCCCGAGGAGAACACGCTCGGCATCGTCGTCGGCAACGCCGCGCGCGCCGTCTCCCGGACCGCGAGGCGCCTCGGACGCGCGGGCGCGCGTCCGAGCCTCGGCACCTCGTTCCTCGCCCTCGGCGCCGACATCTTCGTCGTGCTGCGCGCGGTCTACGGCCTCAGCTGGTTCGTGGTGATGTGGGAGCGGTATCCGGTTCCGGGCGCCGCCGCGGGTGCGTGGGGCGTGCTGCTCGTCGTCGTGGTGGCGTGCGTCATCCTGTCCCGCGTGGGCGGCGACCGGATGCCGAACTGGACGTTCGCACTCGTGCTCGCCGGCATCGCCGCGTCGGTCGCCCTCGATCTCGCGGCGGTCTGGGAGCTGCACGACCTCGGACGCACCCTCACCGCCGCGACCGCCGCCGCGGCCGCTCTGCTGCTCGTCGTGACCCAGCGCGGCCCAGCCGAGCTGCTCGTGGCCGCCGGGGGCGTGGGCCTCGTGCTCGCGGTCGCGATGTTCCTGAACACTTCTCCCGGCACGCCGTTCGACGCCGACCACGTCGCGCCCCAGCTCGCGACGATCGCCTTCGCGGTGATCCCCGCCGTGATCGGCGTGCTCGTCGTGCACGGCTACCGCCGGATGGTGCAGCTCGAACTCGACCGCGTGCTCGTGCAGAGCAACGTCTCGGCGCCGCGTTACGCGGTCGGCATGCTCGCCTCCGAGGAGCTTGCGCGTCTCGACCTCGCCGCCGAGCGCCTGCTCGACTCGATCGCCACCAAGAAGACCGCGCTGCCGCTGACGCCGAAGACGGCGTCCCTCGCGGCATCCCTCGCGACCGAGCTGCGCCTGCACCTCATCGAGGGACGGCGCGAGACGTGGCTCTACCACGCCGTGAGCGAGTCGGAGCTGCTCGGACGCTCCGTCACCCTCGTCGACAAGTCGGCGCTCGCTGGCCTGCTCGACCCCGGCCAGCGCGACGGCCTGCTGAGCGCCGCCTGGATGCTCGTGAGCGATGTCCGGAAGAAGACGGGCCCGCACCGCAGCATCACGATCCAGCTCGGACCGCTCGCTCCGGCCACGGCCGCCCGCGACGACCACAAGATCCTCGTGCCCATCCGGATCACGAGCACGGGCATCCGCCGCAATCGTGTCGATCCCTCGATCTGGGCGGCTCTCGGGCGGGTCGGGCGCTACTCTGACTCCACCGAGGACGGAAGCCTCCGCGTCGACATCGAGGCGGCGGTCGACAACCCGGCCGAGGTATGACCATCACCCATCCCATTCCGAAGGAGCGCGACATGGCTGCCTCGATCCGACTCGCCGTGGTCGACGACCACCGCATGATCCTGAGCGGGCTCGCCAACTGGATCCGCAACGCGTCCGACGAGATCGACGTCGTCGCCGAGCTCACGACCTGGCCGGAGCTGCTGACCCACCCGGCGTTCCCCGTCGACGTCGTCCTCCTCGATCTCGACCTCAAGGACAACATCCCGGTCGCCGTCAAGATCTCGGCGCTCAGGTCGACGGGCGTCCGCGTCGTGCTCATGAGCACCTACTCGGAGCCCAACGTCGTGCGCGAGGCCCTCGCGTCCGGCGCGCTCGGCTACCTCGTGAAGAGCGAGGATGCCGCGATGATCGTCGAGGCGATCCGCGCCGCGGCGTCGGGCGAGAGCTTCATCTCGGCGGAGCTCGACCTCGCCATCAACGCGGCCGACATCGGCGGAGCTCCCAAGCTCTCCGCGCAGGAGCGGCGCGTCATGGCGCTCTACGGCGGCGGCGAACCGGTGAAGTCGGTCGCCTACCAGCTCGGCATCTCCGAGGAGACCGCGAAGAGCTATCTCAAGCGCATCCGCGAGAAGTACCGGGTGGCCGGCATCGACGTCGGCACCAAGGTCGCCCTGCGGCGCCGGGCGATCCAGGACGGCATCCTCATCCAGGACGCCCCGCACGGCACCTTCTAGCCGACCGCGCGGTGCTCACGCGGGCTCCGGCTCCGTTCGGATGGCGTCGACGAGTGCGGTGAGCGCCCAGACGAACAGGGCGAGGTAGAGGATGTTGCGGGCGGTCAGCGCGATGAGGATCGCCGGGTCGAGGCCGAGGAGCCTGCTGAAGAAGTACGGGTAGACGAGCTGGGTAAAGACGCCCGCGACGAGAGCGAGCGCCGCGGGTGCGCGGAACGAGACCCCCCCTTCCAGCCGGGCCGTCACCAGGCCGAACACGATCGGGACGGCGAGCCATCCGGCGTATTGCGGCGATCCGACCTTGTTGAACAGGATGAGGGCGATCGTGAACGCGAGCGAGAGCGCCGGGAGCACCTGGTGCGCCTCCCGTCCGCGACGCATCGCGAGGAACCCGAGAGCGGCGACTCCCGCCACCGCCGCGGCGAGGAGGGGCGTCGACAAGGCCGCCGCGAGATCCGTCCCCGGCCCCTGCACCTGGAAGGCGAGGATGTCCCGGTCGTAGTACACCGTGGGACCGCTCTGCGCCCAGGCTGCCCACATCGCGGCGAGTGCGAGCGGCGCCTCGACCTCGAGACCGCGATCCGACTGCTCGGTGATGAAGCTCACGAGACTCGAGCCGCCCCCCAGGATGAGACCGATCACCACCACCACCGCGGTGGTCAGGGCCGCCGAGACGAGGACGGTGCGCCTGCTGCGCAGCGCGATGACCGCGCCAGCCACGAGGGCAGCCGGCCAGACCTTCACCCAGGCGGCGATCGTGAGCAGCACGGCGCCGAGGGAAGGGCGGCCGACGATGACGAGCAGCCCGACGAGGGAGACCGCGGTCGCGAAGGTGTCGATGCGGCCGAGCGCGACGGGCCCCACCGCGGCGAGGAACGCGATCCACCACCAGGCCGCGGGCGCCGTCGCGCGATCGGGGCGTCCGCGGCGCAGCAGCACGGCGAAGGCGACGGCGTCGACGGCCATCGCGAGCGTGAGCCAGGTGCTCGCGTAGAAGGTCCAGCCGAAGACGGCCGAGAGCAGCATCGGCACGATCGCGAGCAGCGGGTACACCCACGCCGTGTCGATTCCGACCCAGAGATCGCCCTCGACGCCGCGCTTCATCCAGAACTCGTAGACGATCGTCACATCGCCCATCGGCAGGCTCGGGTGGGTGAGGCAGAGCAGGCCCAGCACGAGGTGCACGAGCACGAAGGCGGCCCAGAGGGTCACCGGGTGGGTGACCGCGGCCGACGTCCGCGCGCGGAGGCCGGATGCCAGCGCCGCGTCCGTCATACGGTCCAGCGTAATCGCGCCGCGTGACGCGGCATGACGCCCCCTCCATCGGGTGTCGTCCGCGCGCGGAATGATGGAAGGGTCCTTTGCCCCGACCACAGCACCTGGAGGCACCGTGTCCCGCATCCGTCCGCGCCTGCTCGCCGTCGCATCCGCCGCAGCGCTCGCCCTGAGCCTCGCCGCGTGCGCGGGCTCTCCCGCCACCACCTCGTCCGGCGATGCCGACGAGGGCTACGTCACGCCCGGCAAACTCACGATCGCGACGGGTGAGACCGCGTACTACCCGTACGTGATCGATGACGACCCGAGCTCGGGCGAGGGCTTCGAAGCCGCCGTCGCCTACGCCGTCGCCGACAAGCTCGGCTTCGACAAGGACGACGTCGTGTGGGTGCGCACGAGCTTCGAGTCGGCGATCGCGCCCGGCCCCAAGGACTTCGACTTCAACATCCAGCAGTACACGATCACCGAGGAGCGCAAGCAGTCCGTCGACTTCTCCTCGCCCTACTACCAGGCGAGCCAGGCCGTCGTCGCGATCGAAGGCGGCAAGGCCGACGGGGTCGACTCCATCGAGGGTCTCAAGGACCTCGTGCTCGGCGCCATGGCGGGCTCGACGAGCGCCACGACGATCGACGAGGCGATCGCCCCGGACGTCGCACCGCTGCTCTACAACTCGAACGAGGATGCGGTCGCGGCCCTGAACGCGGGCCAGATCGACGCGATCGTGCTCGACCTGCCGACCGCGTACTACGCGACCGCCGTCTACATCGAGAACTCCTTCATCGTGGGCGAGCTGCCCGCCGCGGGCGTCCCGGACGAGTGGGGGCTGCTGCTCGCGAAGGACTCGCCGCTCACCGCCGAGGTCACGGCCGCCGTCGATGAGCTGCGCGAGGACGGCACCCTCGCCGAGATCACCGACACCTGGCTCGGTGCCGGTCAGGGAGTGCCGCTCCTGCAGTGAGAACGCGCTAGCGTCGCCACGTGAGTTCTCCCCTTCCGGCCTCGGGCGGGCCGGCTCCCCACGAGCCGAGCCCGCTCGAGACCGAGCGCCGCGACTACCGGCGGCGTCAGCAGACCCGCTCGGTGCTCATCGCGGCGGCGTCGACCCTCGTGCTCGCCGCCGTCGTGTGGGCGACCGTCATCAACACCGAGGGCTGGGCCGCCGTCCAGGCGTTCTTCCTCGACCCGGCGATCGCGCTGAAGCACCTGCCCAAGGTCTGGGACGGCTTCCTCTTCAACCTGCAGGTGCTCGCGATCTCCGTCGTCACGGTCGGCGTCGTGGCGCTCACGATCGCGACGCTGCGCACTCTCCGCGGGCCGGTGTTCTTCCCGCTGCGGGTCGTCGCAGCGGCCTACACCGACTTCTTCCGCGGCATGCCGTTCATCATCGTGCTGTACCTCGTCGGCTACGGCATCCCCACGATCCTGAACACCCGCATCCCGCCGATCGTGCTGGGCGTCATCGCGATCACGCTCAGCTACTCGGCGTACGTCGCCGAGGTCGTCCGGGCGGGGATCGACGCCGTGCATCCCTCGCAGCGACTCGCCGCCCGCGCTCTCGGGCTCGGCTACCTGCAGACGCTCGGGCGGATCGTCATGCCGCAGGCGGTGCGCAAGATCACGCCCCCTCTCATGAACGACTTCCTCTCGATGCAGAAGGATGTGGGGCTCGTCTCGATCCTGGGCGCGGTCGATGCCGTGCGCGCCGCCCAGAACTCGGCCGCGCAGAGCTACAACTTCACGCCCTACATCGTCGCGGGGGTGCTCTTCATCCTGCTCGCGATCCCCACCATCCGGCTCACCGACTGGTACACGGCGCGGCTGCGGGATCGTGAGCAGATGGGGTCGATCGTATGAGCGCCGTGCTGACCGCCACCGATCTGTGGAAGTCGTTCGGCGGGCGCGAGGTGCTGCGCGGCATCTCGCTCGAGCTCGCCGCCCACGAGGTGGTCGCGCTCATCGGGCCGAGCGGGTCGGGCAAGTCGACGCTGCTGCGCTGCCTCAACCTCCTGGAGCCGATCGACGACGGCCGCATCCTGCTGGGTACGGAGGACATCTCCGACCCGCGCGTGAAGGCCGACCGGGTGCGGGCGCGGTTCGGCATCGTCTTCCAGCACTACAACCTGTTCCCGCACCTCTCGGTGCTCGACAATGTGACGCTCGCCTCGCGGCTCGTCCACGGCGCGCCGCGCGGCGAGGCGGAGGAGCGCGGGATGCGGCTGCTGGACCGCATCGGCCTCGCCGACAAGGCGAAGGAGCATCCGGATCGGCTCTCCGGCGGCCAGCAGCAGCGGGCGGCGATCGTGCGCGCCATCGCGACCGACCCCGAGGTGCTGCTGCTCGACGAGATCACCTCGGCGCTGGACCCCGAGCTGGTCGGCGAGGTGCTGGATCTCGTCCGCGAGCTCGCCGCGGACGGCGCGACGATCCTCATGGCGACGCACGAGATGGCCTTCGCGCGCGACGTCGCGCACCGGGTGCTGTTCCTCGACGGCGGGGTCGTCGTCGAGGAGGGTCCTGCCGCATCGCTGTTCGCCGCCCCGCGCGAGCCGCGCACGCGCGAATTCCTCGCGCGCCTCACCGCGGGGTGAGCGCCGGCCGCTGACCGGCGGGCGAACGGGTACCGTAGCGGGATGAGCCGCCCGCTGCCCCCCGGCGTCGTCGTGCGTCGCGTCCGAGGCGACGAGGGACCGCGCCTCAAGGCGCTGCGGCTTGCGGCGCTCGCCGATCCCGTGGCCGCCATCGCGTTCCTCGAGACGATCGAGCAGGCGCAGGCGCGGCCCGATTCGGAATGGCGGGAACGGGCCGAGCGCGGCGCCAGCTCCCCCGACCAGGCGGGATTCGTCGCCGAGGCCGACGGCGAGCTCGTCGGCCAGGCGACGGTGTTCCCGCGCCGTGCGGGCCAGCCCGACTACTTCCAGCGGGTGCCGGAGGTGGACACCGCGACCCTCGTCGGCGTCTACGTCGCACCCCGGATGCGGGGCCGCGGGGTGATCGACGCGCTCATCCGGGCCGCAGCCGAGTGGACCCGTGACGCCGGGTTCCCCGAGCTGACCCTCGACGTGCACGAGCGAAACGCTATGGCGATCGGCAGCTACCGTCGCGCCGGCTTCGTCGAGGCCGGCGAGTTCACCGGCGATGCCGGCCGCGAGATCGCGATGACGCTCGCGCTCTGAGGGTTCAGCCGAGCAGCTCGCGGACGACGGCGGGCAGCTCGGCGCACAGCCCGAGCACCGTGAACGGGCCGCCCGCGCTCGCCCGGCCCGCCGCGAGGCCGTGCAGCACGGCGGCGGTCGCGGCGATCTGGGCAGCGGATGCCTGGTCCGCCTCCAGCTCGGCGGCGTGCGTCGCCAGCAGCGCGCCGAGCACCCCGGCGAGCGCGTCGCCGGAACCGGCGGTGGCGGTCCAGGCGGGGGCACAGGCGACCGTCAGCAGGCCGCCGGCCGCATCCGCGACGTAGCTCATATGCCCCTTGAGCAGCACGACAGCGGCGAACCGCGCGGCCGTCTCTCGCGCCGCCCCCGCCGGGTCGGCGATCACCTCGGTGCGCTCCCGGTCGAGCAGGCGAGCCAGCTCGCCGGCATGCGGCACGAGCACGCGAATGCCAGCCGCGCGCCCGGCGAAGCCCAGCGCACCCGCGTCGATCACGGTGGGAACCGGGTCCGCGAGCGCGCGATCCCGGTGGGCGGCCGTCACCGCGTCGACCGCATCCGCGTCCTGACCGGAGCCGGCCACCCAGGCCTGCACGCGGCCATCGGACGCGACCGCCTCCGGCCGTCGCTGCAGCACGAGGCGCGTCGGGAGCTCCGCACCCAGGTAGCGCACCATCCCGACGCCCGTGTGCAGCGCGGCCTCCACGCCGAGCACGGCGGCCCCCGGGAACCGCGCCGAGCCGGTCGCGACGCCCAGCACGCCGCGCGAGTACTTGTCGTCGTCGGGTCCCGGCACCGCGATCCAGCGCGCCGCATCCGCGGGTCCGAAGCTCTCCCTCATGCGGCCACGATAGTTTGGAGTGTGAGCATCAGCATCCCCGGCCGGGTCGTCGTCTTCGACTACGGGGAGGTGATCTCGATGTCGCAGAGCGAGCACGACAAGCTCGCGATCCTCGGTACGGCGCTGCAGGATGCCGAATCCTTCTGGCCCGTCTACTGGCGGCATCGCGACGAGCTCGACCGCGGCAGCATCCGCGTCGTCGAGTACTGGCAGCGCGTGGCGGCCGAGCTCGGAGTCGAGTGGGATCTCGCCACCATCCAGCGGCTGTGGGCGATCGACTTCCGCAGCTGGATCAGCGTCGAGCCCGGCACGGTGCGCCTCATCGAGGAGCTGCACGCGGGCGGAACCCGCCTGGCGCTGCTCTCGAACGCGGGGTTCGACTTCGGCGATCCGCTCCGCAACGCCCCCGTCGCGACGCTCTTCGAGCGGGTGTTCGTGAGCGCGGAGCTCGGGATGCTGAAGCCAGAGCCCGAGATCTACCGGCACGTCGCGAGCGAGTTGGGAATCGAACCGAACCTGATGGTGTTCATCGACAACAAGGCTGTCAACGTGGACGGCGCGACCGCCATCGGGGTGACCGGCCACGTCTTCACGGAGGTGGCCCGCCTCCGCCAGTTCCTCGAATCGCTTGCCCAGGAGTCCTGAATGCCCGCACTGTTCGACCCGATCACCGTTCGCGCCACCGAGTTCCGCAACCGGCTGTGGGTGTCCCCCATGTGCCAGTACTCCTGCCTCGAGCGCGACGGGGTGCCGGGCGACTGGCACCTCGCGCACCTCGGCTCGCTCGCGCGCGGCGGTGCGGGGCTCGTCATCGCCGAGGCGACGGCCGTCTCGCCGGACGGGCGCATCTCGCCAGAGGACACCGGCATCTGGTCGGATGCGCAGGAGGTGGCGTGGGCGCGCATCACCGCGTTCGTGCGGTCGCAGGGCGCGGTACCCGGCATCCAGCTCGCCCACGCGGGGCGGAAGGCGTCGACGTTCTCATTCTGGGCCGAAGGAAGGCACGGCTCGGTGCCGCTCGAGGAGGGCGGCTGGGAGACGGTTGCGCCGTCGGCCCTCGCCTTCGAGGGGTACGCGGCGCCGCGCGCGCTCGAGGCCTCGGAGCTGCCGGGGATCGTGCGGGCGTTCGCGGATGCGGCCTCGCGGGCCGTGCGCGCCGGCTTCGGACTCGTCGAGGTGCACGCGGCGCACGGCTACCTGCTGCACGAGTTCCTGTCGCCGCTGTCGAACATCCGTGGCGACTCCTACGGCGGGTCGCTCGAGAACCGGGCCAGGCTGCTGCTCGAGATCGTGCGGGCGGTGCGGGATGCGGTCGGCGCGGAGCTTCCCGTCTTCGTGCGCTTCTCCGCGACGGACTGGGCGGACGGAGGCTGGGACGCGGAGCAGACCGCGATCGTCGCGGGGTGGGCGCGGGAGGCGGGCGCCGATCTCTTCGACATCTCCTCCGGCGGTCTCGTCGCGCACCAGCGCATCCCTCCGCTCGACCCCGGCTACCAGGTGCCGCTCGCCGAGCAGCTCGCGGAGTCGGCCGAGGTGCCCGTCTCCGCGGTCGGCCTCATCACGACCGCGGCGCAGGCCGACGAGATCGTCCGCTCGGGTCGCGCCGACGCGGTCATGCTCGGCCGCGAGCTGCTCCGCGACCCGCACTTCCCGCTGCGGGCCGCCTACGAGCTGGGCGTCGAGCTCGACTACTGGCCTCCGCAGTACCTCCGCGCCCGCTGGGCGTGAGCGGCTGCCGCGCGCGGCGGCCCGCCGGAGGCGGCGCCCGCCGGTTGAGTAGCCGGGCAGCGGCGTATCGAAACCGTCCGCTTTCGCAACTCAGGAGAATTCGCCCGATCCCGGCGGATGCACACGCCATCCGCCCTTCCATCCTGAATTGCGAAACGCCACTGGTTCGCAACTCAGGAGAAGTGGCCGGAATGTCAGCCAGGACGGGGCATAGGAGCGCATTCTCCTGAGTTACGAGGCAGGAGGTACCCGATTCGCCTCGGATGCCGCGTCCCTACCTCCGCGTCGCGTCCTGCACCTCGCCGACGAGCTCCTCGATGATGTCCTCGAGGAAGACCACGCCGCGAGTCGCGCCGTTCTTGTCGAAGACGCGCGCGACGTGGCTGCCGGCCCGGCGCAGGGTCGCGAGGGCGTCCTCGAGCTCCATGCCGCGGTAGAGCGAGATGAGCTGCCGGATGCGCTTGGGCGGCACCGGGTCGTCGAACTCGTCGTCGCGCAGGTCGATGACGTCCTTGAGGTGCACGTAGCCGCTCGGCTCGCCCGCCTCGTCGACGAGCACGTAGCGGCTGAAGCCGTGCTGGGCGACCGCCCGCTCGACGTCTCCGGGGGTGGCGTCCTCTGGCAGCGTCACGAGCGCATCCATGCCGAGAGCGACATCCTTCACCTTCTTGGTCGTGAACTCGAAGGCGTTGCTGAGCGTGCCGGTCGTGTCGGTGAGCACGCCCTCACGGGTCGAGGTGCGCACGATGAGCTCGACCTCCTCGACCGTGAACGCGCTCGTCGCCTCGTTCTTCGGCTGCACGCGGAACAGCAGCAGCACGCCGTTCGCGGTCGCGTTGAGGGCTCGGATGATGGGGCGGAACACGGTCGCGATGGCGACGAGCGGCGTGGCGAGCAGCAGCACCGAGCGATCGGGCACCGAGAAGGAGATGTTCTTCGGGACCATCTCGCCGAACACGACGTGCAGGAACGAGACGATGACGAGCGTCACGATGAACGCGACCGCGCCGACCACATCCTCCGACCAGCCGGTCAGTTCGAGCGGCACCGCCAGCAGGTGGTGGATGGCCGGCTCGGAGACGTTCAGGATCAGCAGCGAGCACACGGTGATGCCGAGCTGGCTCGTGGCGAGCATGAGCGTCGCGTGCTCCATCGCCCACAGCGCCGTCTTCGCGGCGCGCGATCCGGCCTCCGCCCGCGGTTCGATCTGCGAGCGGCGGGCCGAGATGACCGCGAACTCGGCGCCGACGAAGAAGGCGTTCGCGGCGAGCAGGACGACGAGCCAGGCGATCCCCCACCACTCTGTGGCGGTCATCGCTGCCCCTCCTGCCCCGACGACTCGTCCTGCTCGGCGGGATGCGGTGTGAACCGCACCCGGTCGATGCGGCGGCCGTCCATCCGTTCGACCCGGAAGGCACCCGCCTCGATCTCGACGGTGTCTCCGACGGCGGGGATGCGGCCGAGCTCGCTCATCAGGTACCCCGCGACGGTCTCGTAGGGCCCGTCCTCCGGCACCGTGACGCCGGCCCGCTCGAGCAGCTCGTCGGGACGCAGCGCCCCGGGGAAGGTCAGCCAGTCACGGCTGCGCACGACGTCGGCGCGCGAACGGTCGTGCTCGTCGGACACCTCGCCGACGAGCTCCTCGACGAGATCCTCGAGGGTGGCGACCCCGGCCGTCCCCCCGTACTCGTCGACGACGACGGCGATCTGGAAGCTGCGCGCCCGCAACTCGCCGAGCAGGGTGTCGAGCTTCATCGTCTCCGGCACCCGCAGCGCATCGGTCTGCAACGCCGAGACCGGCACGGATGCGCGCCGCTCGCGCGGCACGGCGACCGCCTGCTTGACGTGCACGATGCCGACGATGTCGTCCGGTCCCTCCTCGGTCACCGGGAAGCGCGAGTAGCCGGTGCGGCGCGCGAGCTCGATGACGGTCTCGGCGGTGTCGGTACGCCGGGCGGCGGCGAGGCGCGGACGCGGCGTCATGACATCGGATGCCGTGTGCTCGGAGAAGGCGAGCGTGCGGGCGAGCAGGGTCGCGGTGTCGTGGTCGAGAGATCCCTCGCTCGCCGAGCGGCGCACGAGGCTCTTGAGCTCGTCGGCGGTGCGGGCCGAGCTGAGCTCCTCCTTCGGCTCGATGCCGACCGCGCGCAGCACGGCGTTCGCGGTGCCGTTGAGCAGCGCCACGAATGGCTTGAACACGGTCGTGAACACGAGCTGGAACGGGATGACGAGCTTCGCCGTCTGCCGCGGCAGCGCGAGCGCGAGATTCTTCGGCACGAGTTCGCCGATGATCATCGACAGCAGCGTCGCGACGGCAACCGCCGTGACGGTTGCGACGACGCTCGAGGTGGCGGCATCCAGGCCCCACGCCTCGAACAGCGGCTGCAGCCAAGAGCTGAACGCCGGTTCGAGGGTGAAGCCGGCGAGCAGGGTCGTGAGGGTGATGCCGAGCTGTGCCGCCGAGAGGTGGGTCGAGGTGACCTTGAGCGCACGGATGGCGGGCCCGAGCATCGTCTCACCCTTGGCCTGGCGGGCCTCGAGTTCGTGGCGGTCGAGGTTGACGAGCGAGAACTCGCTCGCGACGAACAAGCCGGTGCCGACCGTGAGGAGCACCCCCGCGAGGAACAGCCACCACTCGGCGCTCATCGGGCACCACCCCCGGAGCCGGGTTCCGACTCGGGTCTGTGGGATGGCTCTGACGTCGAAGACGGAGGGTCGTCCATGATCGGCCCAGCCTACAGTCCGGGCCGGGCCGGGGGCTGAACGGATGCCGGGGGCGCAGCCGCCGCCTCGGCGCGGTACCCCGCGGGGGTGAAGCCCAGCACGGCGCGGAAGTCGCGCGTCAGGTGCGCCTGGTCCGCGTAGCCGTGCTCGGCGGCGATCCCGGCGAGCGGCGTCGTCGGGTCGGCGCGCAGCCGCTCGGCCGCCTCCTGCAGCCGGCGGCGGCGGATCATCGCGGCCGCCGTGATGCCCACGAAGCGCCGCGCGAGGCGCCCAACGGTGCGCTCGGAGACCCCGAGCCGGGCCGCGACGTCGGCGAGGCGCAGCACCCCCGGGTCGCCGTCGATGATGCGCGCGAGCTCGTTCGCCAGCAGGGCATCCGGCGTGGGCCCGCCCACCCGTTCGACGAGCCAGGTGCCGAGCGCGCGGCAGGCGCGCGGGATGCGGTCGGCGCCGCCGCCGTCCATCGCCCGCGCCACCGCATCCACGAGCCCGGGCGCCTCAAACGGCGCCACCGTGTCGCGCAACGCGACGGGGTCGCCGACGACCGCCTCCACCGCCGCCGGGCGCAGCATCGCCCCGACCGCCCACCCGCGCCCGAGGAGGTCGCGGTGCGAGCGGCGCGTCGTCGGGCCCGCGACGAGCGCCCCGTCGCGGGACACGACGAGGTTCGACGCCGGGTACCCGATGAGCTGCTGCCGCGAGACGCGCCCCGGCCCGATGTCCCACTCGGGCACCCAGAAGTGCACGACGAGGGGTGCCTCCTCCCCCTCGGCCGCCACGCGCGTGATGCGCGGCAGGCGCGCCGGGTAGAGCACGCCGCGGCTTCGCGGCTCGTCCACGGCACCTCCCTCCCGCTGTCCGGATTCTTCAAGAGGCCCCCGACACCGCGCCCCTAGCCTGGCGGCATGGAGAACACGACGGGCGTCACGGGCGTCCACACGAGTCACGGTATCCCGCACGGCTACACGGCCCTCACGCCGTTCATCGCGCTGGTCGACGCGCGCGGCGCGATCGAGTTCTACCGCGAGGTGTTCGGCGCCACGGTCTCGGGCGTCACCGAGATGGGCGGCGTCGTCGCGCACGCCGACCTCGACTTCGGCGACGGGCACCTGCAGCTCGGCGAGGCCTCGCCCGACTACCACCTCATCGCGCCGCCGGCGGGCGAGGACGACTGCTACTCGCTCGGCTTCTACTGCGCCGACGCGGATGCCGTCGTCGCGGCCGCCGAGGCGGCGGGCGCCACGATCCGCGAACCGCTCTCGACCTTCGTCTCGGGCGACCGCTTCGCGAGCATCCGAGACCCCTTCGGCGTGCGCTGGTCGATCATGTCTCGCGTCGAGGACCTCTCCCCCGAGGAGAGCCTGCGCCGCGTGGACGAGTGGGCCGCCTCGTCCGAGGGGTGAGCAGCGGGCGCCGTCACCGCGGCCGGTAGACGTCCGCACGATGCGCGACCGCGAGGACGTGGACAACCCGCTCGGCGTGGTCGACCTCGACCAGGACACGGTAAGAGGTTCCGACGTAGCCGCCGCGGCATCCCTCGAAGTCGCCGTTGAGCGACTTGGTGACCCGCAACGGGTTCTCGCGCAGCGGGCCGTCGATGAAGCGGATCACCGCGTCGGCGAACTTCTCGGGCAGGAGGGAGAGCTGCCGGATGGCCGGCGGGGCGACGTTGACCTCGTAGGCCTCAGGCACTCGCGCGGCGCTCCGCGAGCAGCGCGCGCAACTCGGCGACGCTCGTGCGCTCGCCAGCCTCGATGCTCGCCCTCGCCTCGGCCAGATCGTCGGCGATGCCGGGGCGCGATACCCAGAACGCGCTCTCCACGAGCGAGTCGAACTCCTCCGGCGAGACGAGCACCGCCGCGGGCTTGCCGTGGCGGGTGATCATCACCGTCTCGTGGGTCTCCTCGACCGCCTCGACGAGAGCGGACAGCCGATCCTTCGCCTCGCTCACCGGGAGAGTCTGCATGGCGCCATTATAGCCGAAACTCTGGCCAATATCACCACGACACGGGCAGCGCCTTGCCCTCCTCGTAGCCCGCGGCGGACTGGAAGCCGACGACGGCGCGGTCGTGGAAGTCGGCGAGGGTCGCCGCTCCCGCGTAGGTGAAGGAGCTACGCACGCCCGAGGTGATCATGTCGAGCAGGTCCTCGAGCGAGGGGCGGTTCGGGTCGAGGTAGATCCGCGAGCTCGAGATGCCCTCGGCGAAGAGCTCCTTGCGGGCGAGCTCGTAGGGGTCGAGCCGCCCGAAGCGCTCCTGCACGGCCTTGGTCGACGCCATCCCCCAGCTCTCCTTGTAGAGGCGACCGGCGGCATCCGTCTCGAGCCGGCCGGGTGCCTCGATGGTTCCGGCGAACCAGGAGCCGATCATGACGGATGCCGCGCCCGCCGCGAGCGCGAGCGCCACGTCACGCGGATAGCGCACCCCGCCGTCGGCCCAGACGTGCGCGCCGAGCTCGCGCGCCGCCGCCGCGGTCTCGAGCACGGCCGAGAACTGCGGGCGCCCGACCGCCGTCATCATGCGCGTCGTGCACATGGCGCCCGGCCCAACCCCGACCTTGAGGATCGACGCCCCCGCCGCAACCAGGTCACGCACGCCGTCGGCGGTCACGACGTTACCCGCGACGATCGGGATACCGAGGCCGAGCCCCGCGATCGTGCGGAGAGCGGCCAGCATGCCCTCCTGGTGGCCGTGCGCGGTGTCGACGACGAGCACGTCGACGCCCGCCTCGACGAGCGCGCGCGCCTTCGCGGCGACGTCACCGTTGATCCCGACGGCCGCCGCGACCCGCAGCCGCCCGTCGGCGTCCACGGCGGGGGTGTAGAGCGTCGAGCGGAGGGCGCTGCGCCGGGTGACGGCGCCGACCAGGTGCCCGTGGTGACGCACGAGCGCGGCGTCGACGCCCGCATCCACGAGCAGGTCGAACGCGGCGCGCGGACCATCCAGATCGTCCGCGTCGAGCGAGGTGACGCCGCCGTGCACGAGGTCGCCGAGGCGGGCGTCCGGCAGCGCGGTCGCGAGGCGGGAGGCCGGCACGCATCCGGCCTCCGCGCCCGAACCGTCGCGCAGCACGACGAGGCCCGCGGCGACGGCCGGCACGATGCGAAGCGCGTCGGCGACCGTCGCGTCGACGGGCAGCTCGACCGGGGCGTCCCAGCCGACCGGCTGCGCCTTGACCTCGCGGATCGCGGCGTCGAGCTGCTGCAGCGGCAGGTCCTGCGGCAGCACGCCGAGGCCGCCGCGGCGGGCGAGGGATGCGGCGAGCCGCGGCCCCGTGACGGAGTTCATGTTCGCCGAGACGATCGGGATGGTCGCACCCGTGCCGTCCGTCGTCGCGAGATCGACCGAGAGACGGCTCGCGACCCCGGAACGGCTCGGCACGAGGAACACGTCGGAGTAGGTGAGGTCGTGGGCCGGCAGCTGTCCCGTGAAGCGCATGCCTCCACGCTAGGACGTGAGCCCGCCGTCCGCGAACGCCACTCTGCGAGGTTCCCCTGACACCCCGCGGATCCGCCCACACGGCACGCGCTGTCGCGTTAGGCTGGACGGCGGTGTGACCTGCGGGGATCGCCGGGATCCCTGGCACTGACGAGTAGTGAGAGTGGGCGGTCGGCTGTGTCCAACCCCGTCACCGGAGTGACGCCCGAGGAGAGCGCCTCGGGAGAGTTCGGAGCCAACGAGTGGCTCGTCGACGAGATGTACGAGCGCTATCTCGTCGACAGGGAGGCGGTCGACCGGAGCTGGTGGCCGATCCTCGAGTCGTATCGGCCGGTCGACGACCCGACCCCGACGACAGCGGTCCCGGTCGCGACGGTTCCGGATGCGGACCCCGCGCTCGAAGCCACGACCCCCGCGGCCCCCGCCCCCGCACCCGAACCCGAAGCCGCCGCACCCGCACCCGCAGCCGCCGAGTCTGCATCCGCAGCCGCCGAGTCCGCCCCCGCAGCAGACCCCGCCCCCCCGACCACCCCGATCGCGCGCACGACCTCGGCCCCCGCTCAACCGCGCCCGATCCCGGCCGAGGCGCCCACCACGGCATCCACCCCGGTCGTGGCCGATGCGGTCGAGCCGCAGGAGAGCGTCACGGTCCTCAAGGGCATGGCCAAGACGCTCTCCACCAACATGGATCAGAGCATCACGGTGCCGACCGCGACGAGCGTGCGCACGATCCCGGCGAAGCTCATGATCGACAACCGCATCGTCATCAACAACCACTTGCGCCGGGCGCGCGGTGGCAAGGTGTCGTTCACGCACCTCATCGCGTGGGCGATGGTGCAGACGCTCAAAGAGTTCCCCAGCCAGAACGTGTTCTACCGCGAGGACGACGGCAAGCCCGCCGTCGTCGCCCCCGCGCACGTGACCCTCGGCATCGCGATCGACCTCCCGAAGCCCGACGGCACCCGATCGCTGCTGGTGCCCGGCATCAAGCGCGCCGACACCATGAACTTCGCCGAGTTCCTCAGCGCCTACGAGGATGTCGTCGCCCGGGCCCGCGCGAACAAGCTCACGGCCGCCGACTTCCAGGGTGTGACGATCTCGCTCACCAATCCAGGCGGCATCGGCACCGAGCACTCCGTCCCGCGCCTCATGCGCGGTCAGGGCTGCATCGTCGGGGCGGGCGCGCTCGAGTATCCGGCCGCCTTCCAGGGCTCCTCGCCCAAGACGCTCGTCGAGATGGGCATCGGCAAGACCATCACGCTCACCAGCACCTACGACCACCGTGTCATCCAGGGAGCGGGCTCCGGCGAGTTCCTCAAGAAGATCCACGAGCTGCTGATCGGCGAGCGCGACTTCTACCAGGACATCTTCGCCGCCCTGCGCATCCCCTACGACCCCATCCACTGGGCCGAGGACATCAGCGTCGACCTCTCGGAGCGCATCTCCAAGACCAGCAGGGTGCACGAGCTCATCAACTCCTTCCGGGTGCGCGGCCACCTCATGGCCGACATCGACCCGCTCGAGTACCGCCAGCGCTCGCACCCCGACCTCGACATCGCGAGCCACGGCCTCACCTTCTGGGACCTCGACCGCGAGTTCGTCACCGGCGGATTCGGCGGCAAGCGCACGATGCTGCTGCGCGAGGTGCTCGGCGTGCTGCGCGACTCCTACTGCCGCACGGTCGGCGTCGAGTACATGCACATCCAGGATCCGGCGCAGCGCGCCTGGTTCCAGGAGCGCCTCGAGAAGCCCTACGTGAAGCCGACCCACGACGAGCAGCTGCGCATCCTCGGCAAGCTCAACGAGGCCGAGGCCTTCGAGACCTTCCTGCAGACCAAGTACGTCGGCCAGAAGCGCTTCAGCCTCGAGGGCGGCGAGTCGACGATCGCCCTGCTCGACGAGATCCTGCAGGGGGCGGCGGAGGCCGGCCTCGACGAGGTCGCGATCGGCATGGCGCACCGCGGCCGGCTCAACGTGCTCACCAACATCGCGGGCAAGACCTACGGGCAGGTGTTCCGCGAGTTCGAGGGCACCCAGGATCCGAGGTCGGTGCAGGGCTCTGGCGACGTCAAATACCACCTCGGCACCGAGGGCACCTTCATCGCGATGAGCGGCAAGGAGGTGCCGGTGTACCTCGCCGCGAACCCCTCGCATCTCGAGGCGGTCAACGGCGTGCTCGAGGGCATCGTGCGCGCCAAGCAGGACCGCACGAGCGACGGCCAGTTCGGCACCCTCCCGATCCTCGTGCACGGCGACGCCTCGATGGCGGGCCAGGGCGTCGTGGTGGAGACGCTGCAGATGTCGCTGCTGCGCGCCTACAAGACCGGCGGAACCATCCACCTCGTCATCAACAACCAGGTCGGCTTCACGACGACGCCGCAGGACGGCCGCAGCTCGGTGTACTCCACGGATGTCGCCAAAACCATCCAGGCGCCCATCTTCCATGTGAACGGCGACGACCCGGAGGCCGTGGTGCGCGTCGCGGAGCACGCCTTCGCCTACCGCCAGCAGTTCAAGCGCGATGTCGTCATCGACCTGGTCTGCTACCGCCGTCGCGGTCACAACGAGGGCGACGACCCCTCGATGACGCAGCCGCTCATGTACAACCTCATCGAGGCCAAGCGCAGCGTCCGCACCCTGTACACGGAGGCGCTCGTCGGTCGTGGCGACATCACGCAGGAGGAGTTCGTCGAGGCGCAGCGCGACTTCCAGGAGCGCCTGGAGCGGGCGTTCGCCGAGACCCACGCGGCACAGACCGGCTCGATCCCGGTCATCACGCAGGACGCGAGCCCGGTGTCGGATCTCGAACGTCCCGTCGCGCAGCAGCGCGAGGACTCCGCGGTCGGCGAACCCGCCTCGACGGCCGTCGATGTGAGCGTCGTCGAGCTCATCGGCGACGCTCACGACAACCCTCCCGCGGGCTTCACGGTGCACCCGAAGCTGCAGCAGCTGCTCAAGAAGCGCGTCGACATGAGCCGAAACGGCTCGATCGACTGGGGCTTCGGCGAGCTCATCGCGCTCGGTTCGCTGCTGCTCGAAGGCACCCCGGTGCGCCTGGCCGGCCAGGACGCCCGCCGCGGCACCTTCGTCTCGCGGCACGCCGTGTTCCACGATCGGGAGAACGGTCAGGAGTGGCTGCCGCTCGGCAACCTCGCCGCCAACCAGGCCCGGTTCGCGATCTACGACTCGCTGCTGTCCGAGTACGCGGCCCTCGCCTTCGAGTACGGCTACTCGGTCGAACGTCCGGATGCGCTCGTGCTGTGGGAGGCGCAGTTCGGCGACTTCGCGAACGGTGCCCAGACGGTCATCGACGAGTTCATCTCCTCGGCGGAGCAGAAGTGGGGCCAGCGCTCCAGCGTCGTGCTGCTGCTGCCGCACGGCTACGAGGGGCAGGGGCCCGATCACTCCTCTGCCCGCATCGAACGCTATCTGCAGCTCGCCGCGGAGAACAACATGACGATCGCGCGTCCCTCGACGCCCGCCTCCTACTTCCACCTGCTGCGCCGTCAGGCGTACGCCCGGCCGCGGCGTCCGCTCATCGTCTTCACCCCGAAGTCGATGCTGCGCCTGCGCGGTGCGACGAGCGAAGTGGCCGACTTCACGCGAGGCCGCTTCGAGCCGGTGCTCGACGACGCCCGGATCCAGGACCCGTCGGCGGTGAAGCGCGTGCTGCTGCACTCCGGCAAGATCCACTACGACCTGCTCGCCGAACTCGAGAAGCGCGAGGATGCGGGCGCCTTCGCGCTCGTGCGCCTCGAGCAGTTCCACCCCCTGCCCACCGAGCAGCTGCTGGCCGTGGCCGGACGCTACCCGGATGCCGACCTCATGTGGGTGCAGGACGAGCCGGAGAACCAGGGGGCCTGGCCGTTCCTGGCGTTCGAGTTCGCACCGCAGCTCGGCGGCCGGCGGCTGCGCGTGTCGTCGCGCCCGGCATCCGCGTCCCCCGCGACGGGCTCCTCGAAGCGCTCGGCGGCCGAGCAGACCGCCCTCATCGCGAGGGCGCTCGAGCTGTAGGGGCGTTCCGGCGGCCCTTCGCCGAGTGTCGGCGGTCCTTCGCTGCGCGTCGGCCACGCGTCGCCATCCGCGTGTCTCGCAACTCAGGAGTTTCGCCTCGATCCCCGCATCCGGCGCCCGGATACCGTCCTCGTCCTGAGTTGCGAAAGCGGCGGTGTTCGCAACTCAGGACGAACGAGGCTTATGTGGCCGACGTGCGCGGATTCGGCCTTGGCTCCTGAGTTGCGAAGCCGGAAACCGGATCCACACAGCGGCGAAGCGACGGAGGAGCCGCGAAGCGACGGGAGGTCAGGAGTCCAGCGCCGCCAGGATCTGCGCCCGCAGCTCCTCTGGCGCCGTCTCCCGGCAGGCGCGCTGCACCTTCTGGATGAGCGTCAACCCGACGAGGTGCTCGGTGGAGCAGTCCTCGCAGCCGTCGAGGTGCTCCTGGATGTCGCGCAGATCCTGGCCGGAGAGCTCGCGATGCAGGAACTCCTCGAGCTCCGCCTTGGCCTTGTCGCAGCCGCAATCGGTCATCTCGTGCTCCCGGTTGAGGTGTCCGCGGCGGTGTATCCGCGCTCGCGGGCGTAGTCGGCGAGGCGCTCGCGCAGCAGGCGGCGTCCGCGGTGGAGTCGGCTCATGACGGTGCCGACCGGGGTCTTCATGATGTCCGCGATCTCCTGGTACGAGAAGCCCTCGACATCCGCGAGGTAGACGGCGAGCCGGAAGTCCTCGGGGATCGACTGCAGCGCCTCCTTGACGTCGCTGTCGGGCAGGTGGTCGATCGCCTCCGCCTCGGCGGATCGCGTGGTGCGTCCCTGGGTGAGCGACTCGGCCGAGCCCAGCTGCCAGTCCTCGAGCTCGTCGATCGCGCCCTGGTAGGGCTCGCGCTGGTTTCTGCGGTAGCTGTTGATGTAGGTGTTGGTCAGGATGCGGTACAGCCACGCCTTGAGGTTGGTGCCCTGCTCGAAGCCCGCGAAGGCGGCGAACGCCTTGGTGTAGGTCTCCTGCACGAGGTCGCCGGCATCCGCGGGGTTGCGGGTCATCCGCATGGCCGCCGCGTACAGCTGATCCATGAACCCGATCGCCTGCTCGGTGAACAGGCGCCGCAGCTCAGCGGGGTCGGGGTCGGGGGTGGGAACGGGGGGTGCGCTGTCGGCCATCGGCGTCGAGTCTATGCCGAGCGCTCCCCCGCGGCCCGGCATCGTCGGCACGTCCAGCACCAGCACCGTCGCTCCTCTCGGCCCCGCAGGCGATACCCTTGACAACCAATGGGCGTTCTTCGGTATTCCGGTCGTGACGAGCTGATCCCCGAGCTGCCGGGGACGATGGAGGACGCCGACCCGTTGATCACCCCGGCGCTCGCGAGCCCGGCCGATGCAGGCCCGTGGGCGGCGCCCACCGCATCCGGCCCCCTGTCGGCGCACATGACACTGCCCGGGTCGAAGAGCCTCACCAACCGCGAGCTCGTGCTCGCGGCCCTCGCGGACGGGCCCTCGACGATCCGCCGCCCCCTGCGCTCGCGCGACACGGATCTCATGGTGGATGGCCTGCGGAACCTCGGCGTCGGCATCACGGAAGTGCCGGGCGACGGGGAGTTCGGCCCGGATCTGCGGGTGACGCCGGGCGAACTGCTCGGCTCTTCGATCGACGGCGGGCTCGCCGGCACGGTCCTGCGATTCCTGCCGATCGTCGCGGCCCTCGCGCTCGGCCCGACGAGCGTCGACGGCGACCCCTACGCGCGCAAGCGCCCGATGCGCGTGACGATCGACGCCCTGCGCGGCCTCGGCGTCGAGGTGGACGACGACGGACGCGGCGCTCTGCCGTTCACCGTGCACGGGACGGGCGAGGTGCGCGGCGGCGAGCTCGCGATCGACGCCTCCGCCTCGAGCCAGTTCGTGTCGGGCCTGCTGCTGGCCGCCCCGCGCTTCCGCGAGGGGCTGACGCTGCGCCACACCGGCGAGCGACTGCCCAGCATGCCGCACATCCGGATGACGATCGCCTGCCTCGCCGCGCGCGGTGTCGTCGTCCAAGAGCCGGAGCCCGGTGTCTGGGTCGTGCCGCCGCAGCCGATCCGCGCCATCGACGTCACGATCGAGCCCGACCTGTCCAACGCCGCTCCGTTCCTCGCGGCCGCCCTGCTCGCGGGCGGCACCGTCTCGATCGGCGGCTGGCCCACCGGGACCACCCAGGTGGGCGACGAGCTCCTGACGCTGCTGCCGCGACTCGGCGCGACCGTCACGGTGGATGGCGACACCGTCACGGTCGACGGCGGTGCCGGGCGCGGCGTGCGCGCCGCCGAGCTCGACCTCACGATCGGCGGCGAGCTCGCACCGACCATCGCGACCCTGCTCGCCTTCGCCGACGGCCCCTCGACCGTGACCGGAATCGGGCACCTGCGCGGCCACGAGACCGACCGCCTCGCCGCCCTCGCGACCGAACTGAACCGGCTCGGCGGCGAGGTGACCGAGCGGGACGACGGGCTCGAGATCCACCCGCGCCCGCTGCACGGCGGTGTCTGGGAGAGCTACGCCGACCACCGGATGGCGAGCTCCGGCGCCCTCGCGGGACTCGTCACCCCTGGCGTGACCGTCGACGACATCGCGTGCACCGCGAAGACGCTCCCCGAGTTCCCGGAGCTCTGGGCGCGGATGCTGGGGCGAGAGGCCACCGCCACCCACTGGGAGTCGTTGCCACTGTGAGGCGGGCACCGTGAGTTGGGCACCGTGAGCTGGGCGCCGTGAGCTGGGCGCTGTGAGCTGGTGGGACGGCGGCGAGGACGACCCGGAGAGCTTCGACGCCTGGGACGAGACGGATGTGCGGGTGCGGCCGAACCCGAAGGCCAACCGCCCGCGCACCAAGACCCGCCCCGCTCACGACGACGCCGTCGAGGCGAGGGTGCTCTCCGTGGATCGCGGCCGCTACACCGTGCTCGTCGACGGCGACACCCCCGCCGAGCATACGGCGACGGCGACGCGCGCCCGCGAGCTGCGCGATCAGGCGATCGTGACGGGCGACCTGGTCGACGTGGTCGGCGACGCCTCTGGCGAGGACGGCACCCTCGCGCGCATCGTCCGCATCCGTCCTCGGCGCACCCTCCTGCGGCGCAGCGCCGACGACACCGACGCGGTGGAGCGGGTTATCGTCGCCAACGCCGACCAGTTGATGATCGTGGTCGCCGCCGCGAACCCGGAACCGCGGCCCCGGCTCGTGGACCGCTACCTGGTGGCGGCGTTCGACGCGGGCATCCGTCCGTTCATGGTCGTCACGAAGACCGACCTGGCCGACCCTGCCCCGTTCCTCGCGAACTTCGCGGGCCTCGACATCCCCGTCGTGCACAGCGCACGGGGCGCCTGGCCGCTCGACGAGCTCGCGCCGCTGCTGGCCGGCCGGACGACGGTCGCGGTCGGCCACTCGGGGGTCGGCAAGTCGACGCTCGTCAACGCCCTGGTTCCCGGCACCGATCGCGCCACCGGGGTCGTGAACGCGGTGACCGGCCGCGGACGCCACACCTCCTCGTCGACGCTCTCGCTGCGGGTGCCGACGGGCGGCTGGATCATCGACACCCCCGGCGTGCGGTCCTTCGGGCTCGGGCACGTCGACCCGACCAATATCCTGCGGGGCTTCCCGGATCTCGACGCGGTCGCCGAGGACTGCCCGCGTGGCTGCACGCACCTCGCGGACGCGCCCGATTGCGCCCTCGACGAGGCTCAGGCTCGCGGCGAGCTCGACCCGGCGCGGCTCGACTCCCTCCGGCGGCTGCTCGGCTCGCTCGGGTGAGCGACTCCTCTCCTCCCCAATCAGCTCGCGGCAAAGAACTTCTACTACCGAACATTTGTTCGACCTGGGAGAATCGAGCCATGACCTCGATCGACGACTCCATCACCCTCGTGGGCGATGTGTCGGTACCGCTGACCCCACCAGCGCTCGGTGATCTGGGCGACGGCGAGTTGCTGAATGCGCAGCGCAGGATCGCCGAGGTCCGCCGCCGCCTTGACGCGCTCGCGGCGGGAGTGGCGGGTGAGATCGCGCACCGTTCACGCCGCGAGCTGGGCGCGACGGGCCTCGCCGCGACGCACGGGGTGAAGTCGCCAGAGGAGTTGATCTCGGCGATCTCGGGCACCTCCCGCCGCGACGCCCACACCCTGGTGAAAGCCGCAGAGCTACTCCCCACGGCACCTCACCTCGACGACGACCCGACCCCGGAGTGGTTGGCCGTCATCGGTGCCGCCGTCGCGGGCGCGACGCTCTCGGCGGAGGCCGCTGGCGTCATCCGCACCCGCCTCGTCTCGGTGGCGAACCGCGTCGACGATGACACCCTGGCGGAGGCCGCCCGCACCCTGATCGCCCTCGCGGGCGGTCTCACACTGGACGCTCTCGCCCTCCGTGCGGGGCGGTTCCGTGACGACCTCGACCTGGCCGGCATCCCCGCGCGCGAGGAGCTGCGTCGGGCACAGCGATTCCTGAGACTCACTCCCCACGCCGATGGCATGACGCGGCTGACCGGGTTGCTGGATCCGGAGTCCGCCGCGATCGTGGTCCCGATCCTGGACGCGGCGACCTCGCCTCGACGCGGCGCACCCCGCTTCGTCGACCCTGCCGGCCAAGCCCGTGCCGAGGAGCTCATCCGAGATCAGCGGACCACTGAGCAGCTCACCCTCGATGTGCTCGTCGAACTCGTCAGGATCGCATCGCGCGTGGATGACGGGACTCTCCTCGGGGACCGGAAGCCCACGGTGCGGGTGCTCGTCACCCGGAACGATCTGGAGAGCACGACGGGTCAGGGTGCGGCGTTCTTCGAAGGACAGCCGGATGCCGTCTCCCTCCAGACCGCTGAGCGGTTCATCTGCGCAGGCGGTGCGATCCCGGTCCTCTTCGATGAGGACGGGAGAGCCCTCAACCTCGGACGGGAACAGCGGCTCTTCAGCGAGAAGCAGCGACTGGTGATGGCCGCACGTGATGGCGGTTGCCTCATGTGCGGGGCACCGCCCTCGTGGACGGAAGCGCACCATATCGACCACTGGGACGAGCACCACGGCAGAACCGACGTGGATGACGGGGTGCTGTTGTGCAGGTTCTGCCACCTCAACGTGCACAACCAGCGATGGCGTGTCCGCCGGCACGGTGCCCGCTACACACTCGAGCACCCCGACCAGCATGGCACGATCCGCAGCACCCCCCTGCCCTCCCGCGGCCGCGCGTATCAGCGGCTCACCGCCCAGCTGGGCGAGTGCAGGCAAGCCGGTTGAACGCAGGCAAGCGGGTCGAGTAGCCGCACAGCGGCGTGTCGAAACCAGCATCGCTAGGCTCGACGGGTGAGCGACGCCCCCGACCACGCCCCCGACGGCACCGCCGACCACAGCACCG
>JASGGJ010000023.1:0-28718 GCA_047605085.1 Protaetiibacter sp. | reverse complement strand
CCCGGTTGATCTCGTCGGCGAGCACGATCGAGGCGAAGATCGGGCCGGGGTGGAACTGGAAGCGTCCCTTGCCCTGGTCGTAGATCTGCACGCCCGTCACATCCGACGGCAGCAGGTCGGGGGTGAACTGGATGCGGCTCGTCGTGCCGTCGAGCGTATTGGCGAGCGACTTGGCCAGCACCGTCTTCCCCGTGCCGGGGTAGTCCTCGAGCAGCACGTGGCCGTCCGAGATGAGCGCCGTGAGCACGAGCTTGATGACGTGGTCCTTGCCCACGATGGCCTTGTCGACGTTGGCGATGAGCTTCTGGAAGGCGTCGGCGAACCAGGTCGCCTGCTCCTGCGTGACGGGCATGTCTCTCTTCTCTGCCTGGTGGTCAGTAGTCGGCGTGGTTGTTGCGCATGTCGTCCCACTCGTCCGAGCTGAGCCAGGGCGAGTAGAGGGTTCCGTCGGGACCGCCGGTCGCGACGACGCGGATCCGCCAGCTGTCGATCATCGACGCCTGGTAGGACATCGTGAGCTGCACCCCGGTGCCGGGGACCGAGTTGCTGTTCGAGTTGCCGCCGGTGGTCTGGATGTAGATCACGTAGGTGCCACTGGTGTCCGTGAACTTGACCGCCACCCGCTTGCACGCGTAGTTCCCGTTCGTGCAGGTGTAGGTCTGCGCGCTCGTCCCGACGATCTCGATCGAGGGATCGCGGGGTTCCTCGGCGATCGATTGGGTGTCGCTCGCGTTCCCGCTCGCGCCCGCCTTGTTCACGGCGCGCACCTTGAAGGTGTAGTCGCCCTCGTCGAGGTTCGCGGAGGTCGTGTACTTGAGGTCGGTGCCGACGTCCGTCCAGCCGTTCCCGTTGAAGTTGACCTCGTAGCTGAGGTTCGAGGTGCCGCCCGTCGTGGCGCTCGAGGCGTTCCACGACCAGCGGATGCGGCCGTCCGGGGCGTCGCCGTCGAGCTTGTTCGCCGACAGGCCGCCCGGCGTGGCCGGCGTCGACTGCATCGTCACGGTGCCAGAGGTCGAGCTCGCCTCCGCGCTGCGCTTGCTGCCCGAGTTCACGGCGGTCACCCGGACCGTGTAGCTGCCTGCGCCGAGCCCCGTGATGGAACCCGTGCTCGTCGCGGTCGTCGACCCCGACTTGCCCGACACGGCGCTTCCGTCGCGATAGAGCTGCCACTCGTAGTGCACGGTCCCGCCGTTGGCGTTCGCGGCGCTCCACGAGGCGCTGAGCGATCCGCTGTCCGCGTACGAGTCGTTGCCCGTCCACGGGTCGCTGACCGTGACCTGCACGTTCTGCGGCGTCTGGGGCGTGCCGTACGGGATCACCGCATCCGACCACGCCGACCACGCGCCTGCACCGTGCTCGTTGATCGCGCGCACCGAGAACTGGTAGCTCGTGCCGTTCGTGAGGCCCGTGATGAGGCACGACGGGGGGGCGCAGTCGGCGGGCATCGTGACGGAGGGGGTCGAGCGCACCTCGTAGGAGGTGATCTCCTTGCCGTTCGAGGCGGGAGCCTGGAACCCGAGCTGCACCGTGCCCTCGTCGCCCTGGCTCGGGACGGTCGGCTTCTGCGGCTGATCCGGCACGTCGCTCACGACGACCGTGATCGTGCCGGTCGCCTCGCGGTCCGGGTCCTCCGTGGCGTCCTGGATCGTGTAGAACACGACGACGGTGCCCGACTTGAGACTCGGGCTGGGCGTGATCCGCACGGTGTCGGCGGTGTAGGCGACCTCCGCGGGCTCGCCGCTGTTCTGCACCTCGGCGCCGACGACCGTGAGCCGTTCCCCCGTGGATGCGTACGGGTTCGAGTCGTTCACGAGCGGACTCGCGACGACCGTCCCGTCACCGCGCTGGGTCTCGTAGCTGTCGGCGACCGCGAGCGGAGGCGCCTTCGACGAGCCGACGACCGTGACGTCGATCGTGCCGGGCACCGTGAACTTGTCCCAGCGCAGCGTGACCTGGAGCTGGAAGGTCGTGCCCTTCGGGGTGTTGCGCGGCGTGGAGATCGTGAGCTGGGATCCGGAGAGCGAGCCGCTCAGCTTCTGACCGGTGCCCCGGAGATCCGAGTAGCTGACCTCCTGCACGATCTGCGGGTTGGGCTGGCCCGTCGCGGAGCGCAGGTCGAAGGTCGTCGACTCGCCGATCTCGACCTGCAGGCTCGGGGTCGTGAAGGTCGGAGGCACGTCGCGGAACTCGGGGTCGCCGACGACGATGCGCAGCGTGAGCGAGACGGTGTTGCCCTTGGGGTCGTCCTTCGACGCGCCATCGGTCACGGTGAAGGTGATCGATGCAGGCCCCCGGTAGTCGAGCGCCCCCTGGAAGCGGATGGTGCCCTCGTCGACGTAGTTCGAGGTGCCGTCGCTCTGGATCGAGCTGACCGTCGTGGCATCCGGGATCCACGCGTCGCGGCCAGAGGGGACCTTCACGAGCTCGGAGAGCTTCCACTCGCGCGACTCGTTCATCGGCACGTACTGCACGGGCAGGTCGGGGTCGATGTAGGGCGGGTCGTCATAGGAGTCGTCGACCGCGGCCGGCACCACGAGGAACGCGGTCGCCGAGAGGCCGTCCTCGGCGTTCGTCACCCGGTAGGCGATCGCCTGCCGGTGCTCGCCCGGCGTGACGGTGATCTTCCCGGAGCTGCCGGGCACGAGCGCCGCCGATCCCGCGTTGGGACCCTCGAGCGACACCTCGAGATCCGAGTTCGGGCCGGAGGGGTTGAAGGCGTAGCCGTCGAACACGTCGACCGTGACCGACTTCTTGCCGGCGATCTGCTTGAGGGTCAGCGTCAGGTCGGAGGCCGACGGCGGCAGCAGCGGCGCATCCGGCGTCACCTGCACCTGCACGTAGCTCACCTTCGAACCCCCGAGGTCGTTCTCGAGGGTGTAGCGCAGCGCGAACGAGCCCTCCTCCTCGGGGGCGGTGAGCACGAGGTACTGACCGTTGACGACCTCCGCCTCGATGCCGTCCGGCACGTCGAGCAGCTCGTCGGCGACGTGGATGCGGGACCCCTGCGGGTCGGAGTCGTTCGCCGTCAGGTCGACCTGGGCGATGCGGCCCGGCCGTACCGACACGTTGTCGGGCACCGGGTTCGGGTTCATGAGCGTGTCGGAGGGCGGGATGACGGCGATGCGCACCTTGGCGGTGCCGGTTGCCCCGTAGGCGTCGTACACCTGATAGTCGAACTCGTCCGTGCCGTACACGCCCGCGGCGGCCGAGTAGACGATGTAGTCCTCGCCCGTCTCGTCGATCGTGCCGAGGGTCGCGCCGGTCGGCGCCCGGAGCAGGAAGGTCGAGTCGCCGTCCGGATCGATGCCGTCCATCGGCAGGTCGATGCGGATCGACCCGCCGGAGAGCACGCGCGCCGTCGCGTTCGCCGGCTCCGGCGAGCGGTTGCCCTCCTCGTCGAGCGGGGTGACGGTGAAATGGACGGTCGCCGCGGCGCTCTCCCCGTACGGGTCCAGCACGCGGTAGGCGGCGGAGTACTGGCCGGGCTCCGTCGGCGCCTGGAAGCGCACGGTGTCGCCGCTGACGAAGGCGATCCCGCCGCTCGGCTCGGTGACGAGCTCGTCCGCGAGGAACATGCGCGAATCGTCCGGGTGGCGGTCGTTGTCGAGCACGTGCACCGTCACGATGTCGCCGGCGCGCACCGTGACGTCGTCGTCGACGGCGATGGGCGGCTGGTGCTTGGTCAGTGCAGGCACCGGCACGATCGTGACGCCCGCGCTGGCCGTGTTGAAGCCGTCGGAGATCGTGTAGCTGAAGCTCACCTGCTCGGTGAGGGCCTGCGGCGCGTTGACCCGGATGAGGGTCGCCTCGAGCAGCTCGACGACGACGCCCTTCGCCTGCACCTCTGGCGGCACCGTCACCGACTGCACGGCGAGGATGCGGCCGGTCGGGCTCACGTCGTTGGAGAGCACCGACACCGTGGTCGGCTGGTCGGGGCGCAGGTAGGCGGTGTCCTTCACCGCGATCGGCGGGATCGCCTGATCCGCGGGGATCTCCTGCACGTCGACGCGGATGATGCCGACGCTGTCGGTCGACCCCGCCTGCAGCGTGTAGGTGAAGTAGTAGATGCCCGGCGACGAGGCCTGGAAGCGCACCGTGTTGTCGTCGGTGTCGAGGGTCGCCGTCGTGCCCTCGCCCGGGTCCTGGATGCCGGTCACCACGAGCGGGGCGCCGTTCGGCGACAGGTCGTTCTCGAGCGGCTTGATGACGACCGGCTCGCCCACGAACGACGTCGCGAAGTCGGGGGTCCCGATCGGGTCGAGCGAGCCGGTGGCCTTGACGTCGACGATGAGGGTTCCCGTGACCGCGTCGCCCATGCCGTCGGTCACCTGGAACTGCACCTCCTTCTCCCCCAGCTCCGAGGTCTGGTGGGTGAAGGTGATGACGCCGTCCGGCGTGAACTGCACGAGGTCGCCCGAGGTCGGCGCGGCGCCCACGAGGAACAGCTCGTCGCCGTCCGGATCGCGCCAGTTGGCGAGCACGTTGTAGTCGATCTTCTGGTTCGCCTCGACGCTCACCGCGGAGCGCCGCAGCTCGACGGGCTGCTGGTTGGCGCTCTCCGCCACGACGCGGGCGACGACGTGCGCCGACGCCGAGCCGCCGCGGCCGTCGTCGACGGTGTAGTCGAACTGGATCGTGCCGACGAAGTCGGGGGCTGGCGTGAACTGGAGCGCGCGCTGCCCGTCGATGAAGTCCAGCCGGCCCGTCGTCTCGGCGATCTCGCCGTGCTTCGACACGATGAGCACGTCGCCGTCGGGGTCGGTGTCGTTGTCGAGCACCGACAGGATCGTCGTGCGCCCGGGACGGATGCCGAACTCGTCGTCGAGCGCCGTCGGCTCGCGGTTCTCGTCGGTGCGCTCGGCGAGCGTGTCCTCGAAGGACTGCAGGGCCGACTTGTCGTCGCCCTCCTCCTCGGTCTCCTCCACCTCGGGCGGGACGACGTCGTCCCAGTTGTCGACGAGGCGCAGGTTCTCGGCCGGCAGCCAGACGTTGCCGGTGTCGAGGTCGTTGAGTACCACGATGCTGCGGTTCACCCGGAACTCGAGCCGGTCGCCGGAGGTGGGCTGGTCGATGTCGTAGCTCGTCGGCTCCTGCCCGTCGCAGGCGAGCAGGTAGCGCTGGGAGTCCGCCCACGCGCCGTGCGCGCAGCCGTCGACGTTGACGGGGGCGGCCACGGCATCCGGGTCGGTCGCCGCGACCGCGACCTCCGCGTCGATCAGGCTCGCCTCGCCTCCGCCGAGCGGCACGCTCAGCAGCCCCGACCCGGTGGCGAGCACGGCGTGGTCGGACGCGGGACCGCTCTGCTGGAGCCGGAGGACGCGCTCCTCGCCGAGCTGCGTCACCGTGCCGTCGTCGCGCACGAGCTCGTTGGTCGACTCGTCGAGGGCGACCACGCGCTCGCCGATCGCCGCGAGCTGGAAGTCGCCGATCTTCGGGAACGACGACTGGACGGGCTCGTCGGCGAGCGTCGGGATGCGGTAGATCGCCTTCTTCGACGGTGCGACCGCGACGATCTCGCCGCTCTCGGTCACGACCGCGTGCGCGCCGTCGCCCAGTTCGAGCAGCGGCGGCTGCGAGACGACGTCGAGCCGGAGGTCTCCGACGCTCGAGAGCGCCCACAGCTTGCCGTCCGCGACGACCGCGAGCACCTCGCCGCCGTAGCTGACCTCGGCGCCCACGGGGAGGTCGACCGAGCTCGTGATCTCGGTCGTGGCCGGGTCGACCGACTCGAGCCGGTGGTTGTCGGGGTCGACCACGAACACCGCGTCCCCCCGCTGGAGCACGCCCGTGTCGGGGGACGTCGTGGTGATCGAGGCGTTGAGCTCGTCGATCTGCTTGTTGAGACGGCCGCCGAGCAGCCGCTCGCCGTTGGTGACCCAGACATCGCGGGAGGTGAGATCGACATCCGACACCGGGAAGCCCGGATGCAGCGCCGCGATCGTGAGCGTTCCGCCGGCGACGAGCGCGACCACGGTGGCGGAGGCGATCGTCTTGCGACGTGCGCGCCAAGCCTCGCCGATCACTCTGAACGCCCCCTGGATCGATGCTGTCGCCCCGAATCGGGGTACGGCCGGATCAGGCTAACACGCGACCGGGAATCGCCTTCCCGTCGCGGATGGGGACTACTCCCCGTCCGCGCGCGACCGGTCTGCCTCGCTCGCGGAGGCGTTCCGCTCGAGCAGCACGAGGTCGTCGCGGCTCACGAGGCGGCTCGCGACGGCGTACTCGACCAGGCGCGCGCGACGGTTGGTGGCGAGCTTCCCGCGGCCGCCGCGCAGGCCCTGCACCCCCACCTTGTCGAGCTTCTCGCACACGTTGTCGAGCTTGCGGTTGAAGGTCGTGAGCGGCCAGCCGAGGCGCTCGGCCGCCTCCGCGGAGCTCGGGATCTGACCACGGCCCGGCGAGTCCTGCCGCAGCACGTGCTCCGCGAGCGCGACCACGAGCAGCCGCTGCGAGCTCGTGAGCGGCACCGCGCCGATCGTCGTCGTGCCAGAGGCCCCCGCGTGGATGTTGGTGGTGGAGAAGAACTCGGCGTCGTTCTCGATCGTGAAGTCGTAGCTCGTGGACCCGGCGCTGAACAGCACCTGCATGAACGGGAACACGATGGGCAGCCGGGCGCCGGGCGGCAGCCAGGCCTGCACCCCGCCGGAGCCGTCGGTGATCGTCGCCGACAGCAGGCTGCCGACGTTGGCGATCCACCAGAGGCCGCGATCCTCCGTGATGAGCAGGAAGCGCCGGTGCAGGTAGGGGTTGTCGTCGATCTCGAGGTCGCCCTCGCGGCCGATCACGAAGTCCTCCCCGGCGACGGCCGCGTAGTGCTCGCCGCAGAACTCGATCCGCAATCCGCTCATGCCCGGCTCGTCATGTCAGGCCGGCGGGTAGCACGCGGTCAGTGGATCGGAGGTCTTGCCCTTGCGCACGACGAACACATCGACGCAGAGCGGTGCACCCGAGTAGCCGTCGACCGTGACCGCATCCCCCTGCACCGGATACTGCTCGGGTCGATCGGGACGGTCGCTGAGCTTCCAGATGAGGGTATCGCCGTCCTGCGGGTCGGGGTTCTCGACGGGGAACGTGACGGTCGTGCCGTCGAGCGTCGGCTCGGATGCGAGCACGGGCGGCTCGATGCGCTGCAGGACCGCGGCGGTGCTGCTGGGCTCCGGGCTGGAGCTCGGCTCCGCCGCGGGCGCGCCCCCGAACAGCACGACCGACACGACGACCGCCGCGACGACGAGGGCGGCGATCGCACCGACCACGATGCCGGCGACGGGACCTCGCCGTGAGCCGCGCGGCGCGGGCGGGACCGGCGCCGTCTCGACGGGTGCGGCAGGCGGCGCGGCGGCGGATGTGCGAGGCCGCACGACCGTCTCGCCCGGCACCGCGTCTGCGGGTGCGGGCCGTGCGGGGGTGACTCCCGGCGACGCGGGCTGCGCCTCGATCGTCGCCGTGCCGCGCACCCGGGTCTCGTCGACCGGCGGAGGCGCGGCGAGCGGCTGCGCCTCGATCGTCGAGACCTGGCGCACGCGTGTCTCGTCGGCGCCGCCCGTGTCGGCCGGCCGCTCGGGCGCGTCGAGGTGCAGGTTCGGCACCTCGAGCTCCGTGCGCGCGTAGCCGAGCTCCATCTCGACGCGCTGCAGGGCGCGGCCGAGCTCGAGCGCGCTCGCGAAGCGGTCCTCCCGCTCGCTCGCCATCCCCTTCTGCAGCACCGCGATGAGCGAGCGGGGCACGTCCGTGCGGTCCATGGGGGTGATCGCACCGCGCTCGATGCGGCCGATGAGGTCGAGGGTGCCGTTGCCGCGGCCGCGCACCTCGAACGGCGTCTGCCCGGCGAGCACGGTCCAGATCGTCGCCGCGAGCGAGAAGACGTCGCTGCGCACATCCGGATCCGGGTCGTCCTCGAACATCTCGGGAGGCGACCACGGCACCGAGAGGCCCACCTGACCGCTCGTGCCGCCCGTGCCCGTGTCGCCGAGGGCCGCGGAGACGGTCGTGGTGTGGGCGGGCAGCGAGTCGTCGACCGCCGAGGAGATGCCGAAGTCGGTGAGCGCCGGCCAGCCGTAGTCGTTGCCGAGCACGTTCGCCGGCTTGATGTCGCGGTGCAGGATGCCGGCCTGGTGGGCCGTCTGCACGGCGCTCGAGAGCCGGACGCCGGTGCGCAGCGCATCCGCGACCGAGAGCGGCGCCTGCTTGTAGCGCTCCGCGAGGCTCGGGCCCGAGCAGTACTCCATGACGAAGTACGGCCGGTCGTCGGATGCCACGTCGGCGTGATAGATCGTGACGATGTACGGATGCGCCGAGAGCTGCGCCATGAGGTTCGCCTCGGCGACGAACGCCGCACGATTGGCGGAGGTCAGCTCGTCGAGCAGGAGCACCTTGACCGCGACCCGGCGCTTCGGCAGCTGCTGCTCGTAGAGGAATACGTCGGAGAAGCCGCCGGAGCCCAGCAGCCGCACGTGGCTGTAGCCGGGCAGCTCGGGGGGCGTCGACGCGGGACGCCGCATCAGACCTCCTCCACCGTCAGCTCGACTCCGCCGCCCAGGTCGACGACCGTGCCCACGATGACGGGCGTCGGCTCGCCGCCCCGCAGCTTCTGGCTCTCGCCGCTCGGCGCGACGATCGTCGTGCCGTTGCGCGAGTGCAGGTCGGTCACGACGACCGTGCCGCCCTCGAGCGCGATGCGCACGTGGGAGCGGGAGATGTCCTGATCACCGCCCGAGATCGTCACGAGACGCGGAAGCTGCCCGCCCGGCACGCCGGCCACGCTCGGCGAGCGGCCCAGCACGAGCGCCTGGTCGAGGGGTTCGCGCACCCCGCTCGGCAGCACCACGACGACCCGCGGCGCGGCGGGTGCGGCGGGGCTCTCGCGGCGGGTGCGGCGGGTGCGGCCACTGCGGGTGATCGACGACGCCAGCACGGTGCTCCCGTCGTGGTCGCCATCCTCCACGGGGGCCGCGGGCTCCGCCGGCTCCTCGGCGGGCGGCTCGGCGCGCACCGCGGCATCCTCCACCGAGCGGTACATGGTCTCGCCGAAGAGGTAGTCGTAGGCGTCCCCCGCCGCGACGGTCTCCTCTGGCGGCTGGGCGAAGGGCGGGATGGTGATCTCGACGATCTCGGTATCCGCCGTCGCGGGCTGCTGCGGGGCCGGTGCGACCACGGGCGCGGGCGCCGCTGCGGATCCCCGCACGGTGCCGGGTGCCGCGGACCCGGTCGCGAAGGCGGAGGCCCGCACGACACCCGCCTCGATGGGCAGCTCACCCGATCCGGAGCCGGCGAGCGTCACCCCCACCGAGCCGCCGGGCAGGCGGCGTTCGATCCAGGTGGCCGCGCCCGAGCCGGAGACCTGCTCCGCACCCGAGTGCACGACGGCGTCGCCGCGCACGATGACGTCCACGGCGCCGTCGCCCTGCTCGACGAACGCGAACGGCGGCGTCGCGAAGAGGCCTCCCGCCGTGAGCGCCTCGAGCACGCCGGCGGGACCGCGCTCGTCGCGGATGCGCGTCCACAGCCGATCGACGGCCCCCGCGTCGAGCGGAGCCCCGACGAACAGCTGGCGGGCGGGCGTGATGAAGGCGAGCCAGCCGTCGGAGGCGGCGGTGTAGCGGTGGGTCACGGTCACGCCCTCGGCATCGTGTCTTCGAGCAGTCTCGGATCGCGGTCGACGGTCTCCTCGATCCCGGCGGCGTCCTCGGAGACCTCCGACTCGACGACCACGACGGTCACGTTATCGCGTCCCCCCGCCGCGACGGCCGCGCCGACGAGCCGCTCCGCGAGCGTCGGCCCGTCGGGTTCGCGCGAGGCCTGCTGGTCGTGGAACACGATGATGCGGGCGATCTCCTCGTCGTCGAGCTCCTTCGTGAGGCCGTCGCTGCACAGCAGGAACGCCTGCCGCCCGCGCAGCGGCACGAGCCACACGTCCGGCTCGACCTCGTCCTCGGCGCCGAGGGCGCGGGTGACGACGTTGCGCTGGGGATGGGCGGCGGCGTCCGCCGCGGTGATGAGGCCCGCGGTGAGGAGCTCCTGCACGGCCGAGTGGTCGACGCTCTGCTGGGCGAGGCGGCGGCCGTCCCACGAGTAGGTGCGCGAGTCGCCGATGTTGAAGGTCATCCAGTGCGGGCCGGCGCCCTCGATGTCGACGATCGCGACGCCCGTCAGGGTGGTGCCAGAGATGGTCTCCTCGCGCAGCTCGAGCACGGCGGTGTTGGCGTCCTGCACGGTGTCGAGCACGGCGCGCGCCCGCGCCGGGACGGTGCCGCGGGCCCGGTCGAAGACCTCGATGGCGGCGCGGCTCGCGAGGTCGCCGTGGGCGTGGCCTCCCATGCCGTCGGCCACCACCCAGAACGGCGGCGCGGTGAGGAAGCTGTCCTCGTTGCTGGCGCGCACGAGGCCCGTGCTGCTGCTGCCGGCGTAGCGGAGGCGCACGACGGCCTCGCCGATCGCGAACTCCTCGCGAGCCTCCACCGGCATCCCCCCGTCTCCGCGCGATTCATGCAAAGGTAGCAAGCCCGCCACGGGCGGATGCGACGGGGCGACGGGGAGTGCTCCCCATGCCCCGGCCCGGCTCAGGACTCGGGCGCGGGCTCGGGCTCCGGTTGCGGCTCGGCGGGCGCGACGAGGTCGACGCCGAGCAGGTAGGAGCCGAGCTCGACGACGGCCCCGTCCGGCACGGGCGAGAACTCGCTCGAGCTGACGACGGTGCGACGGCGGTTGGCGACTACCGAGACGCCGTTGGTGGAGCTGAGGTCGAGGACGAAGAGCCCGCCGTCGTAGGGAAGCAGGATGGCGTGGTTCTTGGAGACGGTCTTCTCGCGATCCTCGACGCGGACGAGCTGGGCACCGGGGAAGCCCTCGATCTCGAAGGGCTTGCGACCGATGATGACCGGACCGTCGACCGTGACGCGGCCCCCGTCGGCGAGCAGCAGCACCCATCCGCTGACGTGACGCGGTGGTCCGCCGGGGAAGAACACCGGCTCGGAGGGGTCGCGCGGCGGGAGCCCACGCCCGACCAGGCGGGTGTGGGTGTCGACGAGCTCCGGCTCGAGGTCTCCGCCCTGCAGCCACGGCGGGCGCAGCACCGGTTCCTCAGGCTGGTATCCCGGTGTGCGCTCGTTCACACCTGAATCATTTCCGCGCCCGCGGGTCGCGTCAAGCGCGCTCGCCGTCCCCCGGCGACTTCGCGCGGATGACGCGCATCCGGATGAGGCTCGCGACGACCGCGACGGCCATGGATGCGACGATCACGGCGAGGGACGTCCACGTGCTGATGTCGGGCGCCCACTCGATCGGCCGGCCGTCGTTGATGAACGGGAGCTCGTTCTCGTGCATCGCGTGGAACACGAGTTTGACGCCGATGAACGCGAGGATGAAGGCGATGCCGTACTTGAGGTACTCGAGCTTGTCGACGAGGTCGCCGAGCAGGAAGTACAGCTGTCGCAGGCCCATGAGGGCGAAGACGTTCGCCGTGAAGACGATGAACGGGCTCTGCGTGATGCCGAAGATCGCGGGGATCGAGTCGAGCGCGAACACGAGGTCGGTCGTGCCGAGCGCGATGAGCACGAGGAGCACGGGGGTGAACATCCGCGTGCCGTCGACCGTGGTGCGGACCTTCGCGCCGTCGAAGGTGTCGGTGATGGCGACGCGCGTGCGCAGCCAGCTGAGCATCCGGTTCTCCCGCTCGACCTCGTCGTCCGGGCCCGTGCGCACTTGCTGGATGGCGGTGTAGACGAGGAACGCGCCGAAGAGGTAGAAGATCCAGCTGAAGTTCTCGATGAGGGCGGCGCCGAGCAGGATGAAGATGCCGCGGAAGACGAGGGCGAGGATGATGCCGATCATGAGCATCTCCTGCTGGTAGCGCTTCGGCACGGCGAAGCGGGCCATGATGAGCAGGAACACGAACAGGTTGTCGATCGACAGGCTGTACTCGGTGAGCCATCCGGCGATGAACTGACCGGCGTGCTCGGCGTCGCCGAGCCACAGCATGAGTCCCGCGAACACGAGCGCGAGCAGCACGTAGAAGCCGATCCAGATCAAGGATTCGCGGTTCGAGGGGACGTGGGGACGCCTGTAGGCGAGCAGGAGGTCGACGGCGAGGATGAGCGCGAGCACGACGTAGGTGCCGATCTCGAACCAGGGGGGGAGCGCAAGCTGCACGGAGGGGCCTTTCGGGGTCTGAGAGACGGATGAATCTCGAACGTCTCTCCCGCGCGGCCCCGGACTCGTGGGTGCGGATGCCGCGGTCGCGACCGGGGCTGCGGCATCGGAGCCCGTGATGACGGTCACGACGAGGTGGGATACTCCCCTTCGCGCCACGAGCCTAGCAGCGGCGCCAGGGCCCTGCTCGCTCGTCGTGTGCCCGGACCTTCCGGTGATCGAGTGCCGGCCGGGGTGCCCCCTCTCCGGTGATCGAGTGCCGCGCGGCAGCGCGGTGTATCGAGATCCCCGGCCCCGTCGCAGGCTCCCGAACCTATGCGGTGCTCAGGAGTCGTTGTCGTGCGGGGCTGCGGGAGGGGAGCGGGGTTCAACTCACGGTCTTCGTCATCGCGTGGATGGTCTACAACCTCCTCGCGGAGCAGCACGGCTGGTGGAAGTCCGACTCCGCCGTCCTCGGGTTCACGGCGCTCACCCTCATCTTGTCGCTCCAGGCCTCCTCCCCGGCCTCGCTTATCCTGCTGGCGCAGAACCGGCAGGATGATCGCGACCGGGTGCAAATCGAGCAGGACCGGCAGCGCGCAGAGCGCAACCTTGCCGACACCGAGCACCTCGCCCGCGAGATCGTCGCGCCCCGGCTCGAGGAGCGGCGACCGCCTGGTTCGCGCCCTTCCCGCCGAAGCGGGTCTCGATGGCTCCTCCGGTGACCGTCTCGCCGGGGCGCGGCTGGCGTTCGACGTGCACGACCAGATCGATGTTGAGGGACCCGACAACCCACATCGAGGTCATGATCGCGTCCCGATCGCGCGGCACCCGCACGACTCCCGTCGCACGAGCGTGACATCCAGAACGTCATGAGTCTCGGTGCGGTCCGGCGAGCTCTGGATCAAGTCCAGCAGCACGGTGAGCGTGCGCTCCGCGATCGCGTCGATCGGCTGCTGAATCGTCGTCAGTGCCGGGACCACGTTCCGACCGATCTCCGTCCCGTCGAAGGACGCGACGGCGACGTCCTCTGGCACCCTGATGCCGCGCTCTGCGCACGCCCGCAGCGCGCCGATCGCCTGGATGTCCGATGAGATGAAGACCGCATCCGCCGAGCCGCGCTCGATGATCTCGATCATCGCCCGATAGCCGCCCTCCAGGGTGAGGGGGGCCTCCTGCAGGAGTCGTTCGTCCGGTGCGCACCCCGCTTCGGCAAGCGCCTGACGCCACCCCGCGACTCGCAGCCGAGCCGAGGGAACAGAAGTCGGTCCCGCGACGCAGGCAACACGCTGCCGCCCGTGCTCCACGAGGTGCCCGGTTGCGAGCCGCGCTCCCCCGTGGTGATCGGCCACTACCGTCGAGATCCGCCCCGGCGACTCGATCCGGTCGAGAACCACGACCGGGAGTTCCTCTGAAATCGAGTCCGAGTCCGAGCCGAGCGACTCCGAGATGATGACGATCCCGTCCACGCCCCGCTGAACAAAGGTGCGCAGGTATTGGGCTTGGATACGGGCATCGCCCTTCGCGCTGCCGAGCAGAAGAACCTGCCCTCGCGCGAAAGCCGCCGCTTCGAGCGCCGCCGCGAGTTCGGAGAAGAATGGATTCCCGTCTTCGGGGAGGAGCAGGCCGAGGGACTTGGTCACTCCGCTTCGGAGCGACCGCGCTGCCGGGTTAGGCGTGTAGTCGAGTCGCGACACGGCATCCAGGACGGCCTGGCGGGTTCTCTCCGACACGGGCCTGCTGTCATTGATGACGTAGCTCACGATCGCGGGAGAGACGCCCGCGAGCTGAGCGACGTCTGCTCGAGTCGCTACCATCTGACCGCTCCCCCTTTCACGCCGCCGTCGACTTCGGATCGGTTCCCCTGCCCGGAGGGCGGAAGAAGCCCGCGAGCGCTTCGACGATCTTCGCCAGGTCGGCGTCGCTTCCCTCCCAATAGGCTGGCGTGTTCGAGATGAAGGCAACACCGATTCCGGAAACAGGGTCGCCGAACCCCATCTGGCCGCCGAGCCCGGAGTGACCCCACGCGCGCGGAAAGGGCGCCCAGGGCTGATCCGGCGTCGCGAGCATGTTGGCACCCAGCCGTCGCGTGTGGGAACGAAGGACAAGGTCCTCCCCCTCGATCGGCATCCGCGCACTCTCCATGCGGACCGGCTCAAGCGTAGGACTGTTCCACGTCGCGTCCCAGAAACCTGCAAGCGCTCTCGCCGTCGTGAAGCCCGCCGCGGCGGCGGCTCCCCCCTCCGCGAACCTCTCGCCGTTCGCGATCTCGGAGATCGATTCCCACGATCGGGGATGTGCGGACAGTACGGCGGCGCCGGCCATGGTGTCCGGATCCCACAGCTGCTCCAGACCGCTCGTGTCCCCGTCAGTCACCGGGGTTCGCATCGCCGCAACATCGGCACGCCACCCGGTCGGCGCCCCGAGCGCCAGTCGCAACCCGAGCGGCTCGGATACGAGCCTCGAGAGGTGGACTTTCACGCTCTCCCCTGTCGCCCGGCGGCAGACGCCCTCCGCGATCCAGCCCACCGTGAACGCGTGGTAGCCCACCGCGCGGCCTGGCGTCCACTGAAGCGGCGCGTCGGCGATGGCCTCTTCGACCGCTTCGCTCTCGGCCCAGTCGGCGTCACCCCCGAAGACGCACAACTCCTGGTACCTCGGCCAGAACGGCAACCCGGCGGTGTGCGTCAGCGCGTGCCGGAGGGTCACCGCGTGCTTGCCCTTGGCTGCGAACTCTGGCCACACGGCGGAAATCGGCGCGTCCAGGTCGATCGCACCCTCCGACGCAAGCAGCATCAGGGTTGCGGCAACGACCGGCTTTACTGCCGACCAGGTGACGGCAAGCGAGTCCGAGGTCCACGCGATGCCGGGGGACGACTCGCCAGCCGAGACGTCGATGAGGACCTCGCCGTGAGAGACGACAGCGAGCCCCGCGCCTGCCCCGGGGCCACGACGACGAGTGATCGTCTCAAGAACCTGTGTCAATTCACCAGAAAGGTCGGACAGGTCGCTGCCGTTCACACTCGCCTCCCGCGTCGACGGAGAAGCCCGTCCAGAGCGACCGACGCGACAATCACGACGCCGGTAGTGATCGTCTGCCAGTAGCTGGAGACACCGCTCAGGATGAGCACGTTCTGGAGGGCTGCGATGAGGAGCACTCCAAGCACCGTCCCGACCATTGTGCCGGACCCGCCGGTCAGCACCGCACCGCCCACCACGACCGCGGTGATCACGAGAAGCTCGTAGCCGACGCCGGAAGTCCCCTGAACGTTGAGCAGGTACGAGAGTCCCACGATCCCGGCAACACTGCTCATCGCGCCCGAGAGAACGAAGGACTGGATGGAAACGCGCTTCACGGGGATACCGGCCAGAGCCGCTGCGGCTCGGCTTCCCCCGACGCCGTAGACGTGATATCCGTACACCGAGAAGCGCAGGAGAAGCCCGAACGCGACGGCGAGGAACGCGAAGAGCAGGAATTGGCTCGGGATCACTCCGAGCAGACGCGAGTTCCCGATCAGGGAGAACTCGTACACGTTCCGGCTCGTCGCATCGAGGTTGATCGGCACTCCCTGGGTGACGAGAAGCGCGCCGCCCCGAAAGACGCTCAAGGTTCCGAGTGTGACGATGAAGCTCGGGATCTTGAGAAGCGTCGTGATCAGTCCGTTGACGAGTCCGCACAGAGCGCCGAGCAGGATCGCGGCTAGAGCGGCGAGCGGCCAGGGCGCACCGGTGTTGATCAGCTCGCCGCAGAGTGTGGCGCACAGCACATAGATCGCGCCGATCGAGAGGTCGATCTCACCCGCGATCAGGACAAAAGTCATCCCCACCGCCATGACGCCGACGATCGCAGCCTGCTGTCCGATGTCGAGCAGATTGCGCACTGTCAGGAACCCTGGAGCCGTGAACGTGCCGATCACACAGAGAAGGACGAGGGCGACGCCGACGCCGATCTCGCGCAGAGCGCGGCGCGGGGCTCGAAGCCTCGGTCGGGTTTCCACCGTCATCTCACTCATCCATCCGTTCCCGCGCAGCGGCGGCCGGCTCAGTGTCCGCCCGCGGCCCGCGCAGCTCGTCAATCGCCAGGCCGGCTGCCGCCCGCATGATCGCTTCCTCCGTCGCCTCATCGGCCGAGAGCTCAGTCGCGACGCGACCGCCGGACATGACCAGGATCCGATCCGCCAGGCTCAGCAGTTCCGGCAAGTCCGTCGACGCGATCAGCACGGCGGCGCCTTCGGAGGCGGACTCGAGGATGCGCTGGTGGATCTCAGCCTTCGATCCGACATCGACCCCCCGTGTCGGGTCGTCGAGCAGGATGACAGAAGGAGTCCCCGAGAGCCAGCGCGCGAGGATGACCTTCTGCTGGTTGCCGCCGGATAAGGTCGAAATCGAGACCCCTGGAGTCGCCTTCACATTGAAGTCGCGAATCCGGCTCCGAGCAGTGCGCGCAAGCGCGCCGACCCGCACGAGCCCCCAACGCGAGAACTCGGACAGGTCTGCCGTCGTGATGTTCCGCGTGATGTCAAGATCGGCGAAGATTCCGGCCGACTTCCGTTCGCCGGGCACGTAGACCACACCGGCGGCAATCATCGAGCCGACCGATCGCCTCCTCACGCTCGTCCCATCCACGGTCACCGAGCCCCGCGCGGGAAAGGCCCCGAAGATTGCCGGGAGCAGCTCCTCCCGGCCGGACCCGGGAAGGCCGGCGACTCCGACGACTTCGCCCGAGCGAACGGCCAGCCGCGCATCCCTGAGCGCGCCCCACTGAAGCCCCTCGACCACCAGCCGCTCGCGCTGCGGCGCTCGCGCGGCCTGGCGCTCTCGACGCGCAGGAAGCTCTCGACCCACCATCGCCCGCACCAGCCCGTCCGGCGTGATCGAGCCGGTCGGTGTCGAGAGCACGAGCTCGCCGTCGCGCATCACGTGGATGAACTGGGACAGTTCGAAGATCTCCGGCAGGCGGTGGGAGACGTAGAGGATCGTGATCCCGCGGGCCAAGAGCGCGTGCAACAGATCGAGCAGAACTCGTGTTTCGGCAGGGGTCAGGGATGCCGTCGGCTCGTCAAGGATCAGAATCCGCGCCTCGGTGATGAGCGCTCTCGCGATGACCAGCATCTGACGGTCGGATATGCCCAATGACCTGGCAACGGCATCCACGGGCAGCCGCACCCCGATCTCCGCAAGTGCGCGTCCCGCGCGCCGGGCCATCGCAGTCGGACTGACAAACCACTTTCCCTCCCGGCCGAGGAGGAGGTTCTCGGCAACGGTCCGGTCTTCGGCGAGGGTGATTTCCTGGGGCACGAGCCCCACGCCGTGCGCCAGCGCCTCCCGCGGTGCGAATCTGCGGACCTCGCGACCGGCGATGACCACCTGTCCGCCATCCGGTGCCGCAAGCCCAGCGAGAATACTCATGAGAGTCGACTTGCCGGCACCGTTCTCTCCGACGATGGCCGTGGCACTGCCTTGCGGAACGTCCAGAGAGACGTTCCGCAAGGCGTGCACGCCGCCGAATGACTTCGAGACGCGCGCGACGTCGACAGCCGAGACTGCTGCGGGAGCGGTGACTGCCATTGACGCCACGGTACGTGGTCACCCTTCCGGGGTGACTGTCGCCGCGTTCTCGAGCGTGACGACGAGAGGGTCGAGTACGACGTTCTTCGGCGCGGTGCCCTTCCGAACGAGGTCGTCGAGCATCATCACCGCCGTCTTCGTCAGTTCGACAGGGTTCTGGCTGATCGAAAAGGCGATGTCGCCCGACTCGATCGAGTCCAGAGTGGTCTGCATCGCATCGAACCCCGCGACGATCACGCCGTCGGCGCCGTTGTCGACCTTCCACTTCGCGGCAGCGGTGACGCTGCAGCAGTCGAGAGAGGCGATCGCGACCGCGTTCGGTGCCGACCGCAGCGCATTGTCGACCGCGGACTGCATCTGAGCGCCTTCCGCCGTCGTGTTGACCGGCCCGATGATGGTGAGTCCCGTCGCGCCGCTCAGCGCCTCGCGGAAGCCCTTCTCGTGCGCCGTCGACCAGCCGGCGGCCGTGTCGACCGACACCACCACGACGTCGCCCTGCTTGCCGTCGAGGAAGGTCAGGAGCTGCTCGCCGAGCAGGCGCCCAGTGGCCTCGTTGTCCTGCCCGACGAATGCCAGCTGCTTCGAGTTCGGCTGGTCGGTGAAGATCGAGATCACGGGGATCCCTGCGTCGTACGCCGCATCCATCACCGGCTTCAGCGAATTGACGTTGGTCGCCGCGACGACAATGCCGTCGGTCTTCGCCTGAGTGATCAGGGTCTGCATGAGAGCGACCTGATCCTCGGCCTTTCCGGTCGCGGGCCCGGTGAAGTCCACCGTGGCACCGGTCGCGTCCGCCGCGGCCTCGCCGCCGACCTTGAGGGTCTGGTCATAGGGGACCGACAGATCGTTGCCGATCACGGTGTAGTTCAACGTGCCGTTCTCCGCGTCGGCCTTGATGTAGTCGGCGAGCTGGAACCCGCTTCCTGAATCGCTGCTTGCCGATGCGCCAGGCTGAGCCGGCGCGCTGCACGCCGCGAGCGCGGCGGCAAGCAGCAGAGCCGCGACTATTGCGATTCGCTTCATTTTGTTGTGCTCCTTTGCACTGGGATGTGGATGAGGACAGACGACCAAGAGAGGGAACTCACCAAGCGACGCCCGCCTCGAGAATCGCGTTCGTGTAGGGCGTCACGCTGCCGGTGCGCACGACGAACTTGCAGCTCTCGAGCATCGACTTCAGCTCGCCGTGGGACACCGTCTGAACGGGCGCGTCCCTCTTGAGGAGCTCGAGCAGGCCGGAAGCGGTGGACAGAGACTCCTCGGCAATCCACGCGTTCTGAAGCACGACTTCGGAAACGACAGCTGAGTAGACGGGCTCAAACGCGGGGAGGCCGTAGACGATCGCGAGGTCGATTACCGGAACGCCGACGGGAACCGGGAGTCCGGAGTCGCCGATTCCGAACCGGTCGGTGTGCCGAAGTGCGCCGACGGCGGAAAGGAGCTGCGCGTTGATCAGGCCGAGCCGCTTCATCGCACACTCCCGTCGGGCGTCTGGCAATCCGTCGAGCCGTGAGCCCCTTCTCACGCGCGGAGCCATCTTGACACGTGTAGTCAATACGTGTCAACAACCGCTGGCGGTGGTTGGAACTCGCCGTTTCTTCGCGGAGCGACGACCGTTGCCCGCGGTGCGCGCGTCGCAGCCTGGTAGACAGCGACAGCGCCTCGGCAACGAGACAGCCCGGCGACCTCGACCCGCATCCATGAGGTTCGGGGGCTGTCCGGGCGAGTGCATCGACGTCGCGACGCGGTCAGACCCGTGCTGGGCGCCGGGTCGCTGTCTGGCTCAGTAGTCGGGCGAACCGGCAGGCCGTAGTACTCCTCGAGGGTCTCGATGCCCCTGTCGTGCATCTCGGTGGACACGTCGACGCCGACGTAGCGGAAGTGCCACGGCTCGTAGGTGTAGGCGACGATCGCCGTGTCGTCCTTGTCGTAGCGCAGGATGAAGCCGTACTTCCAGGCGTTCGCGCGCAGCCACTTGCCGCCCGGCTTGGTGCCGAAGCAGGCGGCGAGGGCGCAGCGGTCCAGTCGTCGAGGTCCGCCGCGAGCCCCGCCTGATGCTCGGAGTACCCGGGGCGGGCGGAATGCGTGTCGGCGTCCGCGACGCCCTCCCGCGCCACGTAGCCGTTGTCGACGACCTGCTGGCGGGCATAGCTGCCGTAGCCGCTGAGGATCCGGAGCGTGATCCCGTCCTTCTTCGCGGCGGCGGCCATCTTCGCGAGCGCGGTCGCGGCCGCTGCTTGTTGACGACCACCGTGATCGAGGACGGATCGGGAACCGTCCACGTCGCCGTCCCGCCGCCTCCCGAGGAGGCCGACTGCCGGGCGCGGCGTCCGAGGATGCCACCACCTTCTTCCCGGCGTCGACACCGTGAGATCGGGCACCGCGGCGGAGAGGTCGGCGGCACTGGCCGCAGCCTCATACTCCGCCTCGGCGGTCGAGATGCGGGAGGCGAGGGTGCTCGCCTCCGCGACTGCGGAGCCGAAGTCGGCCAGCGCGGTCTCTTCCGGTGATCGAGTGCCGGCCGGAGGCCGGTGTATCGAGATCCCCGGCCCCGTCGCAGGCTCCCGAGCCTATGCGGTGCTCAGGAGTCGGTGGCGTGCGGGGCTGCGGGAGGGCAGGGGTGTGCTGCGCAGGGTGCCGTCGGGGTCGGGGTGTTCGAGCCGGTAGTCGCCGTGGTGTCGTCGGATGCGCCAGCGTTGGTTGTGGAGGGTGAGGTGGCAGAACCTGCACAGGAGTATCCCGTCGTCGACGTTCGTGAGGCCGTGGTGTTCGTCCCAGTGGTCGATGTGGTGGGCTTCGCACCAGGACGGGGCCGCCCCGCACATCAGACACCCGCCATCCCGGGCAGCGAGGGCGACACGTTGCTTCTCGGAGAACAGGCGCTGCTCCCGCCCGAGGTTCAACACGCGCCCGTCCCCGTCGAACAGGACAGGGACCGCCCCGCCAGCGCAGATGTACCGTTCCGCGGTCTGGATCGAGACGGCATCGGTTTGTCCTTCGAAGAACGCCGCACCCTGACGGGCGGGGTCCTCGAGGTCGGTCTTCGTGACGAGGATCCGCACGGCGGGCTTCCGATCCCCCAACAGGGTCCCGTCGTCGACTTGGGCGCCGATGCGGACAAGTTCGACCAGCACGTCCAGGGTCAGCTGCTCCGTGGTGCGCCGATCGTTCATGAGGTCCTCGGCGCGCTGGATCGCATCGGGGTCGGTGAACCTCGGTCCGCCCCGTCTCGGGGAGGTGGCGGCGTCCAGGATCGGCACGACGATGGCGGCGGACTCCGGGTCCAGCAGACCGTGCAGCCGGGTCGTCCCGTCCAGTTGTTTGACGAGTTTCAGGTACCGCTTCCGATGCAGGGTCTGCTCCCGGGCGGGGATCCCGGCCACATCGAGCATGTCCCGCACCCTCGCGGCACGAACAGCGAGGTCTTCGATGGTGAGCCCGGCCGCTTCCGCGACCAGACGGGTGGCGGCCTCGGCGAGGGCGGCCTCCCGGGCCGTCCGCTCCTCCGGGGCGAGGTCGGCGTTCGAGGTCGCGGCCAGGCGGGTGCGGATGACATCGGCGGCCTCCGCCGACAGCGCCGCACCGGCGACCGCGTCCCCGAGCACCTGAAGCCATGCCGGCGTCGGGGGCGCGTCCACGGGCAGCCGGGCCGGCTCCACCGGCAGCAGTTCCGCGGTCTTCACCAGAGTCCGCGCCTCCCGACGACTCGTCCCGGTCACGGTGGCGATCAGCTCCTCCGCCGAACGGACCCCCTGCGACGCCGCCAACCCGGTGTGACCCAGTTCCCTCCTGGAGCGGTGGGCGATCTCGCCCGCCACCACCGCGGACACCGCCTCCACCCGGCGCCGCAGCTGCGCCAGGATCCGCTGGGTGCCGATCAGCTCGTCATCGGCCCACGCGGTGACCCGCGGCAGCACCAGCGGGGCGGCCGGGTCCCCGAGGGTGGCGTACAGGTGATCGATGATGGGCATGCATCCATTCTCCCATCGGTCGAACAGGGATACCAGACCAGAACCCGGATCCGTGGACAAGACATCCACCCCCGCACCTGGGAAGGAGACGCGACACCGGCTCACGCATCCACCACGGAGGTTTCGATACACGCCGCACCGCTCCGCGGCACGACGCCACTCAACCACCGGACAGGCACGGCGCCTGCGGCACGCGGCGCCACTCAACCACCAGAGGCGGCGCGACGCCACTCAACGGAGGGGGCCGCGACGAGACTCAACCATCGACGCTACGTCGCCTCGCCGTCGAACGGCGGCACGGCCCCCTTGCCGAGCCTGCGCTGGCGCAGCTCGTAGGCGGTCGCTGTCGAGCGCGCGGGGATCCGCGGACCGGCGGGCACCGGGGCGGCCGGCTCCTCCTCGAGGAGGGCGTCGCGGATGATGCGGCGCGGGTCGTATTTGCGGGGATCGAGCTTGGCCCAGTCGACCTCGTCGAACTCCGGTCCCATCTCCTCGCGCATCCGGTCCTTCGCCCCGTTGGCGAGATCCCGCAGCGATCGGGTGAGGCGCGCCAGTTGCGCCGCATAGCCAGGCAGGCGCTCGGGGCCGACGAGGAAGACCGCGATCACCAGGATGATGAGGATCTTGTCGAAGGTCAACCCGAAGGACACCCGCCCAGGATAACCGCCGTCGCCCTGGCGCGGCCCTACGCTGGGGGCGGAGGCGACGTGAGCGACAAAGATCTGAGCTGGAAGTACGCGGAGGAGTTCCCCGTGGAACCCGCCGCGACGCAGCTCGCCCGTCAGCACTCGCTCGAACTCGGGATCGACCCGCTCTCGCCCGCAGCGGGCGCCCAGCTCGCGGTGCTCGCCGCCGCGATCGACGCGCGCAACATCCTCGAGATCGGCACGGGTGCCGGCGTCAGCGGACTCTGGCTGCTGCACGGCGCCCCGCACGCGACCCTCACCACGATCGACATCGAGATCGAGTTCCAGAGCCGCGCCCGCCAGGCCTATGCCGACGCAGGCCTGGCAACGGCCCGCACCCGGCTCATCACCGGTCGCGCCATCGAGGTGCTCCCACGCATGAACGACGGCGCCTACGACCTGGTTCTCGTCGACGCGGATGCCGCATCCGTGCTCGACTACGTGGAGCACGGGCTCAGGATCGCGCGCACCGGCGGCATCGTCGTCGTCGCCCATGCACTCTGGCGCGGCCGCGTGGCCGACCCCGCGCAGCGCGACGAACCGGTCGGCGACTACCGCGCCCTGCTCGCCACGATCGCCGAGTCGGGCGCTGTGATCGCCGCGCTCAGCACGGCGGGCGACGGACTGCTCCAGCTTGTCAAGACCTCCGACTGACGCCGCCACGACTCGGCGTTCCAACGACAGCGCCCCGCCCGATCCTGGTGGATCAGACGGGGCGCCGGGTCGGATCCGGGTCAGCCGCCGAGGGCGCCCGCCAGAGCGTCGTGCAGTTCCTTGGCCTCGTCGTCGTTGACGGAGACCACCAGACGGCCGCCGCCTTCCAGCGGGACGCGCACGATGATGAGGCGACCCTCCTTCACAGCCTCCATCGGGCCGTCACCGGTCCTCGGCTTCATGGCTGCCATGAGTTGTCCCCTTTCGACGGTTGCTCATCCCCATTATCCCGCATGCCGCGGACACGGGCGAATTCGCGGAGTCCCCGGCCCCGCGAATCCAGAGGCGAGGCGCAGCCGGGCGTGTGTCGAGATCCGGTCACGGCGGCGACCAATCCCCCGGCATCCGGATCCAGCAGTAGTAGATCCACACCGCCTGCCCGGCCACCCCGAGCACGACGAGGCACGCCAGGAGGACACGCGACCGTGGTACCGCGAACGCCCCGAGCGCGGGCGACATCGGCAGCAGCAGGCGCCAGCTGCTCGACTGCGGGAAGAACACCGCGAGCAGGTACACCGGGTAGGCGATGAGCCACAGCCGCGCCTCGGCCCCCAGGCGCCTGGCCCATGGCGTGACGAGGAAGACTCCGAGCAGCGCGAGCAGCGCGACGGTGAGCGCGACCGCGAGAGGCGGCGACGCATCCGCGGGCACCCCCGCGAACCTCAGCCAGAACGCGAGACCTGCGAACCAGTCCGTGAAAGGCACGAACGGCCCGTCGCCGACGTACCCGGCCCGCCAAGCCAGCTCGGTGTCGGTGTAGGCGGTCGCCCGCCCGGTCACCGCCCACGCGATGAGCGGCCACGCCAACCCCGCGACGAAGCTGGTCAGGCCGGCCACGACGATGCCAGCCGCCTCCCGCAGCGGAAGCTGATTCGCATCCGGATGCCGCCGCGCCCCCACGAGGCGGGTCACGAGATACAGCAGCAGGAACAGCGCGAAGGCGAGCCCGCTCGGCCGGGTGAGCGACATGAGCACGATGACCGGCAGCGCGAGCCAGTGTCTGCCGCGCTGCACGAGCAGCAGCGCCACGAGTAGCAGCGCGAGGCCGAGGGCATCAGAGTACGCCACCTGGAACATGACCGACAGCGGCGTCGTGCACAGCAGCACGACCCCCGTCAGCGCCGCCCGCGCATCCAATCCGGCCTGGCGCAGCATCCGTTCGAAGGCCAGAGCGGCGCCCGCCCCCGCGAGCACCGAGAACAGCACCGCGATCACCGGGAAGGCGAACCCGGCGCGCGCGAACACCCCGAGCAGCAGCGGATACACCGGCATGAAAGCCCAGGCGTTCTGGGTGACGTTGCCGGCGTCGTCGACCGGGAGCTCCGACGGGTAGCCGCCGAGCGCGATCAGCCAGTACCACTGGCCGTCCCAATTGCTCGCGAGGGTGAAGTAGTCGGGCACCGCGCTGTCGGTCGCGCGCGCCTGCACGACCGCGAAGCACAGCATGATGACCGTCGTCACCACCCGGGAGAGCCCGTACACCACGAGCACCCGCCCCCACCACGGCGTCAGCCGCCAGCGCACGAGCGCCGGGACGATCAGCCGGCGGTCAGCCATCGGCGCAGGCCCGCCTCGACCCGCTCGATCTGCTCCACCGGGACGCGCTCGTCGTCGGCGTGCGCGAGGCCGGGATCCCCCGGTCCGTAGTTGACGGCGGGGATGCCGAGGGCGCTGAAGCGGGCGACATCCGTCCAGCCGTACTTGGGGCGCGCCTCGCCGCCGACCGCGGCGACGAACTGCTGCGCGAGCGGGGCATCGAGGCCGGGGCGGGCGCCCTCCGCGAGATCGGCGACGGCGATCTCGACGGGCAGGCCGGCGAGCAGGCTCTCGATGCGGGCGAGCGCCTCCGCGCCGTCGCGGCTCGGGGCGAAGCGGTAGTTGACGTGCACGGTGCACTCGTCGGGGATGATGTTGCCGGCCACCCCGCCCGAGATCTGCACGGCCGAGAGGCTCTCGCGGTAGACGAGGCCGTCGACCTCCACGCTCTCCGACTGGTACGCGGCGAGCCGCTCGAGCACGGCGGCTGCGGCGTGGATGGCGTTCACCCCCAGCCAGGCGCGCGCGGAGTGGGCGCGGCGTCCGCGGGTCGTGACGTCGACGCGGATCGTGCCGTTGCATCCGCCCTCGATCTCGCCGTTGGAGGGCTCGCCGAGGATCGCGAAGTCGGCCTCGAGCAGTTCGGGGCGCTCGCGCGCGATGCGGCCGAGGCCGTTGCGGGCGGAGTCGACCTCCTCGTGGTCGTACCAGACCCAGGTGACGTCGACGGCGGGCGCGGCGAGCCGGGCGGCGAGGGCGAGCATGACGGCGCAGCCGCCCTTCATGTCGACGGTTCCGCGACCCCACAGGATGCCGTCCTCCAGCCGTGCGGGAAGGTTGCCGTTGACCGGGACGGTGTCGATGTGCCCCGCGATGACGACCCGCTGCGCGCGTCCCAGGCTCGTACGGGCGATGACCGCATCCCCGTCGCGGATCACCTCGAGGTGCGGCTGGGCGCGCACCACCTCCTCGATCGCGTCGGCGAGGGCCGCCTCCTCGCCCGAGACCGAGTAGATGTCGACGAACTGCCTGGTGAGCTCTGGCGTGCTGGTGGACGGGTCGAGGGCTGGCACGGATCCACCCTACGGTGCGTCGATCGCGGTCGGGTCCGAGGGCGCGGCGCCTGGCGCGGTCGCGCGGATTCCTCGCGCCCGCAGGGCGAGCACGGCCATGACGGGCTTGAGCAGCGTGAGCTCGCCCACGCGGTGGTCGTCCGCGCGGGCGAGTCGGCTGGCGAGGTCGGGGCGCAGCGCCCAGAGGTACTCGCGGGCCTTCTCGGCGTGCAGGGCGTTCGAGGCGATCACGATGCGGTCGGCGTCCTCGATGAGCGGGATGACGTTCCGGATGTTCTCCCGAGTCGTCCGGCTCGCCGTCTCCGTCGCGAGCTCGCCGCGGTAGCCGAGCTCGCGCGCGTAGCGGGCCAGCAGCTCCGCCTCCGGCACGGGGCCGTGCACCGCGCCGCCGCTCAGCACGAGCAGCCCCCGCGGGTCGGTCCGCGAGCGCAGGCCGACGCGCAGCCGGTGCCGGTTGATGAGGTTCGCGCGCCTGCCGCGGTCGCGGTAGCCGAGCACGACGACGACCTCGCGGGGGCCGGGCGGGGCGGGTGAGCCGAGCAGGCGGTGCGAGGAGCGGCGGTGCATCTCCTCGCCCCACGCGAGCACGGCGACGACGACCGCCGCCGCGACCGCCCACCCGAGCCAGCGCATCCCGCGATCCTACCCGCGCGGCGGCCGGGGGCGGGTGCGTTCCTCGACCCGGTGCTGCGGGCTCGGGTCCGCATCCGCCAGGCCTCGGCCCCGCCGGCGTCCCCCATCCGGCGGCGTCCCCCGGTACCGATAACCTGGCTGCATGACGACCGCCTGGGGCTCAGGACTTGCCACGACCTCCGCCGACGGGACCGTGCTCGACACCTGGTTCCCCTTCCCCGCGCTCGGGTCGGCGCCCGCCGACGCCGAGGTGCCCGCCGAACTCGCCGACGGCGTCGGAACGGATGCCGTGCGCGAGGTCACGACCTCGGTCGTCACGGTCGAGATCGACACGGATGCCGCCCCCGCGTCCACCCCCGACGCCTACCTGCGCCTGCACCTGCTCTCGCACCTGCTCGTGCGCCCGAACGAGCTCAACCTCGACGGGATCTTCGCCCAGCTGCCGATCGTCGCCTGGACGACGGCCGGCCCCGCGCATCCCTCCGTGCTGCACACGGGCCGTGCCCGGCTGCAACGGGCGGGAGTCTCGGTGACCGGGATCGACAGATTCCCGCGGCTGCTCGACTACGTCGTGCCAGAGCGGGTGCGCATCGCCGACGCCTCGCGGGTGCGGCTCGGCGCGCACCTCGCGCCCGGCACGACCGTCTTGCACGAGGGTTTCGTCAACTACAACGCCGGAACGCTCGGCGCCTCGATGGTCGAGGGCCGCATCTCGCAGGGGGTCGTCGTGGGCGACGGCTCGGACATCGGGGGCGGCGCCTCGATCATGGGCACCCTCTCGGGCGGGGGCACCGAGCGCGTGACGATCGGCGAGCGCGCCCTGCTCGGCGCCAACTCGGGCATCGGCATCTCGATCGGCGACGACTCGGTCGTCGAGGCCGGCCTCTACGTGACGGCCGGCACGAAGGTCACCTACCTGCTGCCGGCCGGCCCGCGCACCGTGAAGGCCGTCGAGCTCTCCGGCGTCCCCGGCATCCTGTTCCGCCGCAACTCCCTCTCGGGCGCCGTCGAGGCGCTCCCCCGTCCCGGCCACGGCATCCGCCTCAACCCCGCCCTGCACGCCTGACCGCCGTCCCCTTCCCCTGTCCCCTACCCGCGCCACCGTCCCCTTCCCCCTCCTGCGCCGGGCTGTTCCCGCTCGCGTTCTCTCAGAAATGCAGGAGATTCTTCCGGCTGAGCCACCTTCCTCCCGAGAATCCAGCCATCCGGGTCCGAGGCTCCTGCATTTCTGAGGTGCTCGTGTCCTCGTCTGAATCGCTCGTCTCCTCCACAGGCGACAGTTACGGACGGATGCCACGAATCGCGGGGAGCGCGGCCCGCGGCGCGCCGAGTGAGACGAGAGTCCGCTCATGGATCTGCACCACGACATCCGCACCCTCGGCGGACTCGCGCCCGCCTTCGCCCTTCTCCGCCGGGGCTGGAGCTATGCCGCCCTCAGTTACGCCGCGCGCCACGGTCACGTGCTTCGCATCCGTCAGGGCTGGTACGCCGTACCGGGTGTCGACGCGGTGCTCGCTGCGGCGTGGCGGGTAGGGGGCCTCCTGAGTTGCGCAAGCGCCGCTCGCACCTTCGGCATGTGGGTGCCACCCGACGACCGTCTCCACCTCGCAGCCGACCCCCGCCATGCACGGATGCGAACCGCCCACGACATGCGAGTGCGGCTCGCCGACGCACCTGATCCGAACATCCGGGTGCATTGGCGCCGCGAGCCCGGGTTCGACCGCTGGCGCGTGACCCCGATCGCCTGCATCCTTGACATGGCGAGCTGCTTCCGCGCCGAGTGGGTGCTGGGCGCGCTCGACAGCGCCCTGCGCCTGGGGCTCGTCCGAGGTCGCGAACTCGCGGAACTCGCACGCCGGATGCCTGCGCGGGCGCGCTGGATCGTGGACGCCGCGGATCCCCTCTCGGGGTCGTTCCCGGAGTCGGTGCTGCGAGGTCTGCTGATCCAGGCCGGGATCGGATTCCGCATCCAGGAATGGATCGGCGACATGCGTGTCGACTTCCTCGTCGGCGAGCGTCTCGTCATCGAGGTCGACGGCCGGGAGTTCCACGGCGACCACCGCGGCTTCGAGAGCGACCGGGCTCGCGACGCGAAGCTGAGCGCGCTCGGCTATCGCGTGCTGAGGTTCAGCTACGCACAGGTGGTGCACCGTCCTGACGAAGTCATGGCCGCCATCCGGGCCGCCATCGCGCGCAACGACCACAGCTGAGGCGCACGGCATCCGCGGTCCCGCCCCCGCCCACCTCAGAAACGTCCCCTCCCTATGTCAGAAATGCAGGAGAATTTGCCGCTCGAGGGTTCACCTCTCCGTAGCTGCGAGGCATCGCACAGCATCCTCCTGCATTTCTGAGGGACGGATGTGGATGCCGCGGCCGCGAGCCGCTCCGCCGCCCGGCCCTACCGCCCGGCCCTA
>JASGGJ010000022.1:0-28895 GCA_047605085.1 Protaetiibacter sp. | reverse complement strand
TCAACTTCTTCGAGTCGACGAACACCTCCTACGAGTCGAACGCCTCCGCCTCCTCCGGCGAGCGCAAGTCCTGACGCTCGGCGCTCTTTCCGCTGGTCGAGTAGCGGTCGGGCGCGCAGCGGTCGCCCGCGTATCGAGATCCCGCTCGGCGTAGACGCGACTCACTACGGACATCGGGATCACCGGCATCGCGTTCCTGCCGAACCTCCCCGGCGATCACGTTCAGATGTCTCACTCGGAGATCGAGGCGGGAGTCAATCGCGTTACCTCACCAACAAGGAGGCGCTACCGACGGCATCGCCCAGGCCGGTTCGACCCCGCGGGGGTCAGGTAGCGGGCCGATCAGGGAGAACGGTGCGATGCTTTCGAAGCCCGTCGCGTACGTATACGTCGACGGCTTCAATCTGTAGAACCGAGCGCTGCGGGGCGACCCTGAGGTCAAATGGCTCGACATTGTCCGGCTCGTAGATCGGCTGATGCCGGACCACCACATCGGGCGCGTCCACTATTTCACGGCTCGAATCAAGGTCTCGCTCGGGGACGACGCGCAGAGCCCGCTGCGACAGCAGATCTACCTGCGGGCTCTGGTGACAGACCCGCGGGTGACGGTGCACTTCGGCAAGTTCCGCATCGACCCGCGCCCGTATCCGGTGCACCCCGCGGAGCTCGACCCCGACACCGGCAAGCTGAAGACCGTCATGGTCCGGCGACCTGAGGAGAAGGGTTCCGATGTCAACCTCGCGACCCGGATGCTCTCCGACGCCTTCCAGAACGGGGCTGACCACTGCGTTGTGCTGACGAACGACTCCGACCAGGTCGGGCCGCTGCTCACAATGAAGCAGGAATTCGGCAAGGCGATCGGGATCATCTTCCCGATGGCGTCGCATCGCTCGTCGAAGGAGCTGTACCGGACTGGACCCGACTTCGTCGGCCACGTCACGCGAGAGGACCTGCTCGCGAGCCAGTTCCCCACAGTTCTCCGCGACGGGGTGGGCGAGTTCCGTCGGCCGGCGGCCTGGTGAAAAACCGAGAGCCCCAGTTGCCTGGGGCCCTCTAACCGGTAGCCGAAGCATCCGGGGGTGTTACGTCCATGTTAGCTGACATCGCCGATGTTGGGGGTCCCGGCTTTTGGAAATCGAACCGCACCCGCGCTGCCGCTTGAGTTCCCGCGCTGGAAGCGGCGTCCGCTCACCCGGTCGGGCGTGATGCGCACGTAGTTGAACTTCTCGTCCGAGCTCCACGAGACCAGCCCCAGCACGCCGGAGTGCTCGATCTCGTCATCGAAGGAGAGCCGCTCGGCGGCGCCCCACAGGATGACGCTCCACGCCTCGGTGTCCGATCGGTGGTCGACCTCGAAGGCGACCCGTGGGCGCTCGGCCACGAGCTCGAGTTTCGTGCCGGGTGCGCTGCGGAACAGGATACTGTGCCCGCCGAGCGAGAAGTTCACCGGGAACACCTCGACGTCGTCGCCCTCGACGAAGATCACCCGCCCGAGCTGCTCCTCGGCGAGCAGCTCCCAGCAGGTGTCGATGTCCAGGGTCTCCGCGGCGTGCTCCATGAACGGCACCCTACGGCGGCCCGCGCCTCGCGTCGAGAGTCGAAGGGCCCGCTATCCTCGACCCGGTGAGCGACGAGTTGCGGGCCCGGCTGCGCTCTCTTGCGTCGTTCCCCGTCGAACGGATAACGTGACGCCCACGGTCGCGGTTGAGGCGGTTTCGACTCGCCAGAAGTATGGTACGTAGCACCGAAAGGAGCGCCCGTGCCCATCACCCAGGCCGATGTCGCGCGACGCGCCGGCGTTTCGCAGCGCACGGTGTCGAATGTCGTCAACGGCTTGCCCTCGGTGAATCCGGATACGCACGAGCGGGTGACGGCGGCGATCAAAGAGCTCGGCTACACCCCGAGCCTTGCCGCACGGAGCTTGCGTGTGGGGCGCTCGGGCGTACTGCAACTCGTCGTACCCGAGCTCGACGTGCCCTACTTCGCCGAGCTCGCGCGGGGCATCATCAAGTCGGCGGAGGATCAGGGCTTCGCGGTAATGGTGCGCCAGACGCTGGGCAGCCGAGAGCGGGAGCGGGATGCGCTCGAGGGCTCGGCGGCGGAGTACGCGGAGGGAACCATCTTGAGCGCGGTCGGCCCGATCGAGGAGTTGATGGCAGACCGAGCGCTGCGGGCACCAGTTGTGCTCATCGGCGAGCGCACGGGCATGGGCCTCGTCGACCACATCGGTATTGACGATGTCGCGGCGGCGGCAGTCGGCACCGAGCACCTCCTCACGTCTGGGCGGCGGCGTGTCGCGTTCATCGGCGCGCATCCAGATTCTTCGTTGCGGATGGCCACGCTGCGCTTCCATGGCTACGAGCAGGCACTCGCGACCGCGGGAATCCGGGTGGATCCCGCGCTCGTGGTGCAGACCGGCTCGTATCATCGCCGGGACGGGGAGACGGCGATGGCGGAGCTGCTCGCTCTCGACTCTCCCCCCGACGGCGTCTTCTGCGCGACCGACCTACTCGCTCTCGGTGCGCTCCGGGTCGCCTACGAGCGCGGGGTGCGCGTGCCCGACGATATCGCCGTGGTGGGCTTCGACGGCCTCGAGGACGGGCGCTACGCGGTTCCTTCGCTCACGACGATCGAACCCGACAAGAAGGAGCTCGCCCGAGCGAGCGTCGAGACGCTGCTGACGCGCATCCGGGCGCGCGATTCGGGGCAGGCTGCGCCGGAGGTGCGGGACGTCGCGATCCCGTTCTCCCTCGTCGTGCGCGAGTCGAGCGTGTCCGCGTAGGTCTCCCCGCGGCCGTGCGAGGTGGCTCCGCTGGTTGCTACGTAGCATGCTACGTGGTATCGTCCAAGGCGCGCTCTGCACGAGCGTCGAGTCCAGCACACAACAAAGGAGTTCTGATGGGACAGCAGCACAGAAGGACGCTCGGTGTTCTCGCTACCGCGATCGGCCTCGTCTTGGCCGTTAGTGGGTGTACAAGCGACGGGGGAACGGGCGGCGACGACACCATCCGGGTCATGCTCTGGGGCAACGACCAGGACATCAGCTCGATCAAGTCCGCGGCCGAGGGATTCCAGAGCGCCCACCCCGAGATCACGATCGAATGGGAGACCGGCGACTGCGGCGTGGACTACGCCGCGTGCAAGACCCTCGCGGCGGGTGGCACGCTCCCCGACGCCTTCGTCCTCGGCACCTGGACCTACTACGACGCCGTGAACGACGGCCTCGTGGCCGACCTGACCCCGTACCTCGAGGACTCCGGCACCTCGACGAGCGACTTCACGGAGTCCGTGATCGACGCCCTGACCTCGGACGGCGACCTCTACGGCCTGCCCATGGGATACAACGTGCAGTCGCTCTTCTACAACAAGGACATGTTCGACGCGGCGGGGCTCGACTACCCGCCGGCCGACGGGTCGTACACCTACGACGACCTCCGTGCCTGGGCGAAGCAGCTGACCCTCGACGAGAACGGGAACAACGCCGCGTCCTCGAGCTTCGATTCGGATTCCATCAGCCAGTACGGATACTCGAACGCCGTCGCTCAACCCATCTCGCAGGGGTACATGCCCGTCCTCGCGGCCTTCGGCGGCGGCGTGCTCGACAACGGGACGTGCACCGTCGACAGCGACGAGACGATCGCGGGGTTCCAGTGGCTCCAGGATCTGATGTGGACCGACCACTCGGCGATCACCCCGCAGCTCTACCAGGAGGAGGCGGGCGGCACCCGCTGGGTCAACGGCACGGTCGCGATGCAGTTCGGATCGCATGAGCAGGTCGCGGCCGTCCAGGCGCAGAACCCCGAGCTGAACTACGGCATCGCCGCCCTGCCCGAGGGCCCCGCGGGCAACGCGACCCTGTGGCAGGCGCACGTCTGGTCGATCGCCGAGAGCTCGGACGTGAAGGACGCCGCGTGGGAGTTCGTGCACTACATGGCCACCGACGGCGCGGGAACTCAGATGGCCCTGATCCCCGCGTATCAGGACCTGGCGGAGGGCGAGGACTTCGCCCAGGCACCGAACGAGCCCGCGAACCTCGTGGAGGCGCAGATCGAGCCCGCCTCCTGGCCGCTCTCGGTCACCAACACCGATCCGTCCGGGTCGTGGGGGATCGTGACCAGCCAGGACGGCATCGCACCCGCGATCGAGGACATCATCCTCGGCAACAAGACCGCGGAGGAAGCGCTCAGCGGGCTGTGCGCGTCGAAGATCGACGCGCTGATCGCGGACGCCGGCTGACGGTGGCGGAAGACCGGGTGATGACGACGAACGGGGCTCGCGTGAGCCGCGGGACCGCCCACGCGCCGAGGCGCCGGGCGTCCAGCCTGGCGCGCCGGAGGGCACGGACGGCTCTGCTGTTCGTGCTGCCCCAGGTGCTCGGCCTGCTGGCGTTCACCGCGATCCCGCTCGTCGTCTCACTCGGTCTCTCCTTCACCCACTGGGACCTCGTCGCGCCGTCGCCGACCTTCACGGGCCTGAAGAACTGGGAGCACCTGCTCAGCGACGACCGGATCCCGGCGGTGCTGTGGAACACGGTCCGCTTCATCCTGGTCGGGACCACCACCTTCCTGGTCTTCTCGCTCGTGGCGGCGCTGCTCACCTACACCCCGCGCCGCTTCGTGGGGCTCTACCGCGCGGCGATCTTCCTGCCCTACGTGCTCTCCCAGATCGCGGTGGGCGTGGTGTGGCGCTGGATGTTCAACAGCCAGTCCGGGCCCGTCACCGCCCTCGTCGAGGTGCTCGGCTTCGACAGCCCGGACTGGCTGCTGGATCCCGTCACGGCGATGCCGTCGATCGCGCTCGTCGTGACCTGGCAGACGGTCGGATACGGGATGACGCTCTACATCTCGGCGCTGCAGGGTGTGCCGTCCACCCTCATCGAGGCGGCGACCATCGACGGTGCGGGCCGCTGGCAGCGGTTCCGGCACGTGACCATCCCGATGATCTCGCCGACGGTGTTCTTCCTGACCGTCACGTCGCTCATCGGCGCCTTCCAGCTGTTCGACCCGGTCGTCGCCATGACGGGGGCGAGCATCGGCGGCGCGGGCCCCGCGACCGCGGGAGGCCCATCCAACTCGACCCGGACGATCGTCCTCTACATGTACAACCAGATGTTCAACTACAACGAATCGATCTCCGGGCTCGGCTACGCGGCCGCGATCGCCTGGATGCTCGCGATGCTGATCTTCCTCGTGACGGCCGTCCAGTTCCTCGTCGGCGGGCGCTTCGTGTACTACGAGAGCGAGAGGCCGGCACGTCGCCTCCGCCGCAGGGGCGCCGCATGACGCGCCGGACGCGGATCGAGACCGCGGCATATCACGCGATCATGATCGTGCTGACCTTCGCGTTCGTCTTCCCGGCGCTGTGGGCCGTGTCGATGTCGCTGCGCACCGACGCGAACATGTTCGCGGCCGATCAGCTGATCCCGCATCCGATCACCTTCGAGCACTACGCGCGACTGTTCGAGGCGCTGCCCGATCTGTGGCGGTACTTCCTCAACACGGTCGTGATCGCCGGTCTCGGGACGCTCGGCACCCTGCTGTCGAGCTCGCTCGCCGGCTTCGCGCTCGCGCGCTTCCGCTTCCCGGGACGCGCGGCGCTGCTCATCGCGATGCTCGCGACCCTCATGGTGCCGGTGCACGCGACCCTCATCCCCCAGTACGTGATCTTCCGCGAGCTCGGCTGGCTCAACACCCCGCTGCCGATCATCGTGCCGCTCCTGTTCGGCACGCCGTTCGCGACGTTCTTCTTCCGGCAGTACTTCCTGACGCTGCCGACCGAGCTCGAGGACGCCGCCGCGATCGACGGCGCCGGGGCGTGGCGCACCTTCTTCCGCATCTTCGTCCCGCTCGCGGGCCCGGCCTATCTCGCGATCGGCCTGCTGACCTTCGTGTCGCTGTGGAACAGCTACTTCCTGAACACGATCTACTTGGCGCGTCAGGACAGCTGGGTGCTGACCCAGGCTCTGCAGTCGCTCATCGGGCGGTACCAGAGCGACTACGGCGCGATCATGGCGGGCGTCACGCTCGTGTCGCTTCCGATCCTCATCGGCTACCTCGTGTTCCAACGTCGAATCGTGCACGGCATCTCGATGACCGGCCTGGCCAACTAGGGGGCATCGTGATCCTCGACCACCCGCGTCCGCAGTTCATGCGGGACGCATTCATCTCCCTCGACGGCAGCTGGGGCTTCGCGGTGGACGCCACCGCCGAGGGCGTTCGCGAGCACTGGTTCGAGCGCGCCGAGCCGTTCCGGCGCAGCATCCTCGTGCCGTTCCCGCCTGAGTCGCCCGCGTCGGGGATCGGCGAGGACGTCGACGCGGCCCTGTGGTACCGCCGCGAGTTCGATCACGAGCCCCGCGAGGGCGAGCGGCTCCTGCTGCACTTCGAAGGCGTGGATCACGCGGCATCCGTGTGGGTCAACGGCCGGCATGTCGCCGACCACGAGGGCAGTCAGTCGCGCTTCAGCGTCGATCTCACGGACGTCGTCGTCGCCGGCGTCAACGCGCTGGTCGTGCGCGCGGTCGACGGACACAGCCTCGAGCAGCCGCGCGGCAAGCAGGACTGGCGCCCCGAGCCGCACGCGATCTGGTACCGGCGAACCTCGGGCATCTGGCGCTCGGTGTGGCTCGAGCGCGTTCCCGAGCTCAGGCTGGATCGGCTCGTGCTCACCCCCGAGGACGATCTCGCCTCCGTGCGGTTCGAGGCGCGGCTCGCGGGGCGGTTCGAGCCCGGGCTCCGCCTCGAGCTGGAGTTCTCGCGCGATGGCGTCGTGCTCTCGAGCACCTCGCACGCGTTCGTGGGAGACGTCGTGCGGGGCACGCCCGTGCTCGTCCATCCGGGCCTCGGCGTGCAGCCGGAGGAGCTGTGGTGGACGCCCGAGACGCCCGTGCTCATCGACGTCGCCGCGCGTCTGGTGCGCGACGACGAGGTCGTCGACAGGGTCGCCTCATACGTGGGACTGCGCACCGTCTCGACGGACGCCTCGCACGTGCTGCTGAACGGCCGCCGCTATTTCCTGCGCCTCGTGCTCGAGCAGGCGTACTGGCCGGAGACCCATCTCGCCTCTCCCTCCCTCGAAGCCCTCGTGCGGGAGGCAGAGCTCATCAAGGAGCTCGGGTTCAACGGCCTGCGGATGCATCAGACGAGCGCCGACCCGCGCTTCCTCGCGGTGTGCGACCGGATCGGCCTCGTCGTGCTCGCCGACTGCGCGGCCGCCTACGAGTTCTCGGAGCTGGCGCTCTCCCGGACGGTCGCCGAGGTCACGGGGCTCGTGCGGCGGGACGCGGCGCATCCCTGCCTCATCGGCTGGGTGCCGTTCAACGAGAGCTGGGGCCTTCCGAACCTCCCCACGGACGCCGCTCAGCGCGAGGCCGTGCGCGCCCTCACCTCGCTGCTCAAGGCCCTCGATCCGAGTCGCCTGGTCATCGGCAACGACGGCTGGGAGTTCGTCGCCGGCGATCTCGTCGGGGTGCACGACTACACGCAGAGCGGAGAGGCGCTGCGCGAGCGCTACGGATCCCTCGAGGCCGCCCGCCGCACGATCCTGCAGGACCGTCCGGGCAACCGTGTCGTCGTCGTCCCGGGAAGCGAGGGATGCGCGGAGGGCGTGCCCGTGATCCTCAGCGAGTTCGGCGGCCTCAGCGCCCATGAGGCCGACGACGCGTGGGAGGCGTACGGCGAGGTCCTCGCACCCGAGGAGCTCGCGCGCCGGCTCGCCGAGATGGTCGCGGAGGTCGGGCCGGCCAGCGGTCTCGCCGGCTTCTGCTACACGCAGCTCACCGACACCGCGCAGGAGATGAACGGACTGCTCACCGAGAACCGAGACGCCAAGTGCCCGCCGGAGCTGTTCCGCGCGGCGCTGGGTGCCGACTGAGGGTCACCCGAACGAGACCCTCCTCACCACCACAGGAAGGGAAGTGAATCACCATGGAACAACGAAAGCGGCGCAGCGTCGCCCGCTTGAGCATCAGTGCCGTCGTCGCGGCACTCCTCGCCTTCTCCGCGCTCATGTCCGGTGCTCCCGCGGCGCAGGCCGCCGGCTCCGGGCCGTGTGACATCGCCGACACCGCGGGCACGCCGTGCGTGGCCGCCTACAGCTCGGTACGCGCGCTGTACCAGGCCTACAACGGTCCGCTCTACGAGGTGACGAGGCAGTCCGACGGCACGAGCACGAACGTCGTCACGCTCGCCGCAGGCGGCTACGCCAACGCCTCCGCCCAGGACGCCTTCTGCGCGGGCACCGTGTGCCTCGTGACCAAGATCTACGACCAGTCTCCGCAGGACAACGACCTCACGGTCGCCCCCGTCGGACTCGCGGGCTCGGAGAACTTCGGGGTCCGGGCCGACGCCCTGCCGGTCGTGGTCGACGGGCACGAGGTGTACGGCCTGCTGTTCGACGCGGGAACCGGCTACCGGAAGCTGGTGGGCAACGGCATCCCGACAGGGGCGCAGCCCGAGTCGATCTACGCCGTGCTGAGCGGCACCTACATCACGCAGGTGGATCGATGCTGCTTCGGTTTCGGCAACGCCGAGACCGTCGCCGACAACACGGGGAGCGCCCACATGGACGCGCTCAACATCTCCACCGTGTGCACGGCGGCGCCGTGCAACGGCGTCGGGCCGTGGTGGCAGGCGGATCTCGAGAACGGCACCTTCATGAGCGGCGGGGGGAGCAACCCCTCGAACGTCGGAATGGGGTGGGACAAGCCGTTCGTGACCGGTGTGCTGAGGAACGACGGCACGAGCAGCTTCGCGCTCGACGGAGGTGATGCGACCGCGTCGAGCCTGACATCGCTGTACTCGGGTGCGCTGCCGTCGGGATACTCGCCCATGCTCAAGGAGGGCGGGATCATCCTCGGCATCGGCGGCGACAACAGCAACGCGGCGTCGGGCGCCTTCTTCGAGGGGGCGATGCTCTCGGGCTACGCGTCGAACACGACGGTGGCCGACATCCAGACCAACATCGACGCGGCGGACTACACCGGGACCACGGGGGGCGGCACGGGCGTGCCCATCGCCTACCCCAACGGCGGGCAGTGCATCGACGTCTCGGGCGATGACGTGGGCGGCAACGGGACCCCGGTGCAGATCTGGGACTGCGTCCATGACGCCGTCGACCAGCGCTGGACGACCACGAACGGTCTCGTCACCGGTCCGCTCAAGTCGCTCAACCGCTGCATGGACGTCACGGGCGCGGGAACCGCGTCGGGCACCCCTGTCCAGCTCTACGACTGCAACGGCAACGCCGCGCAGGTCTGGACCCAGCAGGCCGACGGCACGCTGCTCAACCCCAACTCGGGCAAGTGCCTCACGAGCCCGGGCGGAAGCACCGTCAACGGCACGCAGCTCGTGATCGACACGTGCACGGGCTCGGCGTCCCAGAGGTTCTGGGTCGCCTACCCGCATCGTCCGATCAACGCGCCCGCCGGCAAATGCGTCGACGTCGCGGGCGCCAACGACGGCACGACGGGAAGCGATGTGACGATCTCCGACTGCACGCGGGAGGAGGTCGACCAGTACTGGCGCCACAACGCGGACCAGACGCTCACCTCGCTCGGGCTGTGCCTCGACATCGACGGCAACGGCACGGCGGTCGGCACCGACGTGCAGCTGTGGACGTGCAGCAGCGTCGGCGGGCAGAAGTGGGTGCAGCAGGACGACGGCACGCTCCTGAATCCGCAGTCGGGACTGTGCCTCACGGCGCCCGCCACGACGAACGGCACGGTCCTCGAGATCCAGCGGTGCACCGGCGCGGCCGACCAGAAGTTCGCGATCACCGGCGGCCAGGCGTACAACTCGGGCGGACACCCGGTCAACGCTCCCGGCGGCAAGTGCGTGGACGCCGTCGGCGACGACCAGTACGGCAACTGGTTCGGCGTGAACGTGCAGCTCTGGGACTGCCTGACCGGCGCCGCCGACCAGCACTGGATCTACAAGAGCGACGACCGCACGCTGCGGAGCCTCACGCGTTGCCTGGACATCAAGGGCAACGCCACGGCGGCCGGCACCGACGTCCACCTGTTCAACTGCAACGGCGTCGGCGGCCAGGAGTGGGTGCCGCAGCCGGACGGCACGCTCAAGAACCCGCAGTCCGGCCTGTGCCTGACGGCGACCGGAGGGGCGACGAGCAACGGCACGATCCTCGAGATACAGGCGTGCACCGGGGCCGCGTCCCAGAAGTTTACGGTGACGAGCCAGGTGGCGCTGAGTCCCGGCACGCGCGTCTCGCTGCAGGCGACCACGTCGTGCTGCACGAGCAGCTACGTGCGCCATGCCTACGGCAACGGCCTATCGTCGACGATCACCCAGTCGAGCTCGGCCGGCGACAAGGCCGACGCCACGTGGATCGTGCGGGCGGGGCTGTCGAACTCGGCGTGCGTGTCGTTCGAGTCGTCGAACTACGCGAACGGCTACCTGCGACAGGTGGGGTCGGTGCTCACGCAGCAGGCGAATGACGGAACCCCCGGCTTCGCGACCGATGCCACATTCTGCCCCGTGCCGGGACAGAGCGGTACGGGCATCTCGCTGCAATGGGCCGGCAATTCCTCCTTGTACCTGCGGCACTACGGCGGAACGCTCTACCTGGCGAGCAACGGCGGCTCGAACGCCTGGGACACCACGACCTCGTGGGCGCAGGACGTGAGCTGGCTGCCGGTGTCGCCGTGGGTGTCCTGAGCTAGGCGACCACCCGGTCCCGGGGACGACGCCGCGGCGCCGTTCCCGGGACTCCTCGTGAGAAGGAAGAGACGAGAATGATCACCTCCCGTATGTCGATCGACCCAGGCGTCGTCGTCGCGCCCGTGTCACCCCGCCTGTTCGGCACGCTCGTCGAGCACATGGGGCGATGCGTGTACGGCGGGGTATTCGATCCGGGCGACGCGAACGCGGATGCGACCGGCATCCGGCTGGATGTCGCGCGGCTCGCGCGCGAGGCCGGCGTCGGCGTCGTGCGCTACCCGGGCGGGAACTTCGTGTCGGGCTACGACTGGCAGGAGGGGGTAGGCCCCGAGCGCACGCCCCGCCTCGACCTCGCGTGGCGCTCGATCGAGCCCAACACCTTCGGGCTGCACGAGTTCATGGACTGGATGGATCGCGTCGGCGCCGAGCCCATGCTCGCGGCCAACCTCGGAACGCGCGGCGTCGCCGAGGCGGTCGAGCTCGTCGAGTACGCCAACCTCCCTGGGGGCACGCGCTTCGCGGATCTGCGGCGCGCGAACGGACGCGAGGAGCCGTACGGCGTGCGGCTGTGGTGTCTCGGCAACGAGATGGACGGCCCGTGGCAGATCGGCCACCGCAGCGCCGCGGAGTACGGCTCGGATGCCGCGCAGGCGGCGCGTGCCATGAAGCTTGTCGATCCCGCGATCGAGCTCGTCGTCTGCGGCAGCTCGCACGATCGCATGCCGACCTTCGGCGAGTGGGAGCGCACGGTGCTCGAGCAGGCCTACGACGATGTCGACTACATCTCCCTCCACCGCTACTACGAGAAGACCGGCGACGACCGGGTCGGCTACCTCGCGTCGGGCCTCGGCATGGACGCCTTCATCGACACCGTGGTCGGCATCTGCGACGAGGTGGGCGCGGCTCGCGGCAGCGACAAGAAGATCCGGCTGTCGTTCGACGAGTGGAACGTCGAGATCCGGGTGCAGGACCCCGAGCACGGCTGGGAGTTCGCGCCGCGCCTCTCCGAGGACGTCCACTCCCTCGAGGACGCTGTCGTGATCGGCGGGCTCCTCATCTCCCTCCTGCGGCACGCCGATCGCGTCGCGGTCGCCTGCTTCGCGCAGCTCGTCAACGTCATGGCGCTCATCCGCACCGAGCCCGGCGTCGCCTGGACGCAGCCGAGCTTCTTCCCCTTCGCTCTCACGGCGCAGCACGCGCGCGGCGAGGTGCTGCAGGTCGCCGCCACCGCCGACCGGCTCGTGTCCTCGCCGACGCGCGGCGATGTCGAACCCGTCGACGCGATCGCCACGCACGACCCCGCCGATGGTGCCATCGCGGTGTTCGCGGTCAATCGCGGCATCGACGAGGAGGCCCGGCTCGAGGTGGTCGTTCCCGCCGGTCTGCGGGTGGTCGAGCACGTCGTGCTGGCGGATGAGAACCCGGACGCCGTGAACACGGCGGAGGACCCTGATCGTGTCGTCCCCCGGCCGAGCGGTGAGCATGCCGTCGACGGCGCCCTGCTCACGGTGACCCTGCCCGCCGCGTCCTGGACGATGATCCGGCTCGAGCCCTGACCCTGCCGATGGGCGTCGCCGCGCTACCCCTCGAGCGCCTTGCGCACCCGCTGCACCGAGACGGGTCCCGCGGCGCCGAGGTGCTGGGCGAAGAGGGAGAGGCGCAGCTCCTCGAGCATCCAGCGCACCGGGACGAGACGCGCGGGGGTAGCGGGCGTGAGCGGGAGCTCGCCGCCGGCGGCGCGGTAGAGGGCCGTCGCCTCCTCGACCTGCGTCTGCCAGGCGCGGTCGCGCCCCGGGTTGTCGGCGAGCTTCTCCGCGCGGTGCCGGATGCCGGCGAGGTACACGGGCACGCGCGCGAGCTGGGCGAGTCCCGTCACGCGCACGAAACCCGGATGCACGAGCGCGCCGAGCTGGGCGCGCGCGTCGGCGAGGGGCGACATGAAGGCGAGGCTCGACGCCTGGGAGATGGCCTTGTCGGCCTCCTTCGCGGCCGTCAGCACGCGTGCCGTCAGTCCGGCGGCGCGGAACAGCCCGTCCATGAGCCCGCCCGACACCCGGCCGCGCAGCGCCTCGAAGCCGGCCCGGTCGCGTGGGGCGGCATCCCCGGCGAGCTCGTCGACGACGGCGAGCAGCACCTCGTCGAGGAGCGCCTTCGTCGACGGGTAGGGGGCGGTGGCGAGCACGAGCTTCTCCGTCGCGGTCAGCTGCTCCTGCACGTAGCCGAGCGGGTTCGGGAGGGCGAGCGCGACGAGCCGCCGCACGCCGCGGCGGTGCGCGGCATCCGCGTCGGCGCGCGAGGTGAAGACCTTCACGGCGACGGCGGTGCCCTCGTCGACGAGCGCGGGGTAGCCGACGACGGTCGCGCCGGCCTGTGTCGCCGTCACCTGCTCGGGGAGGCTCTCGAGGTCCCAGGCGGTGAGCCCCGTCCTCTCGAGCTCGCGTCCGGGCGCGACCCGCGCGGTGGCGACCGCGACATCCGTCCGCGCCCGCTCGGCGAGTCGCGCCTGCAAGGCGGGGAGGTCGCGCCCCGCTCCGAGCGCGCGTCCGCGCGGGTCGACCGCCTCGAAGCGCATGCGCAGATGCACGGGCACGCGCTCCCACTCGATATCGGATGCCGACACCGGAATATGGGCGGCGCCGCGGATCGCGTCGGCGAGCGCCTCGCCCACCGGCGCATCCGAGCGCACCGGCAGCTCGGCGAGCAGCCGCCGTGCCCAGTCGCCCGCGGGCACGACGTGGCGCCGGATCGCCTTCGGGAGCGCCTTGATGAGCGCCGTCACGAGCTCCTCGCGCAGCCCCGGCACGAGCCAGTCGAAGCCGCGATCCTCGACGCGCGGCAGCACGGCGACCGGGATGACGACGGTCACCCCGTCGTCGTCGGCTCCCGGCTCGAAGCGGTAGCGGATGCGGAACGTCGCGTCGCCCTGCCCCCATTCGTCGGGGAACCCGCTGGCATCGCCCGCGTCGTCCTCCAGCAGATCGGCGCGCGACATCGTGAGCAGTCCCGGCGTCTCGGCGCTCGCCGTCTTCCACCAGCTCGCGAAGCGGCGGGAGTCGGTGACCTCCGGCGGGATGCGGGCGTCGTAGAACTCGAACACGGCCTCGTCGCCGGTGAGGATGTCGCGCCGCCTCGTGCGTTCCTCGACCTCGGCGAGCTCGCGACGCAGCGCCTCGTTGTCGCGGTCGAAGCCGAGGAGGCTCGAACGCTGCAGCTCGTGGGGCCAGTCGCCCTCGACCAGGGCGTGCCGGATGAACAGCTCGCGCGCGAGGGGCGCATCGATCCGGGCGAGCTGGGCGCGGCGGCGCGGCACGATCGGCAGCCCGTAGAGGGTGACCTTCTCCCAGACGAGCGCGGCCCCCTGCTTGCTCGACCAGTGCGGCTCCGAGTGGGTTCTCTTGGCGAGGTCGCCCGCGAGGGGCTCGGCCCAGGCTGGGTCGACGGCGGCGACGGTGCGGGCGAACAGCCGGGAGGTCTCCACGAGTTCGGCCGCCATGACGGCGTTCGGCTGCTTCTTCGCGAGGCCGGAGCCGGGGAAGAGGACGAAGCGCTGGCCCCGGGAGCCGAGGTAGTCCTTCTTCTCGGGGTCGCGGATGCCGAGCCGCGAGAGCAGGCCGGCGAGGATGGCGCGGTGGATGTTGTCGCTGTCTGCGCGGTGGAGCTCAGAGCGGAGGCCATTTCTGGCCTCCGCCGCGACCCCAGCGCCGGGGGCCGTCTCGGCTCCCGGGCTGCGTTCCCCCGGCTTCAACCCCACCGCCTTGCCCGCGCGGATCACTTGCCTGTACAGGTCCTGCCACTCGCGCACCCGCAGGTAGTTGAGATATTCCGCTCTGCACATACGCCGGAAGGCGTTGCCAGAGAGCGCCCGCTGCTGGTCCTCGAGGTGGTTCCAGAGGTTGAGCAGCGAGAGGAAATCCGAGCCGGGGTCGCGGAACCGGGCGTGCGCCGCATCCGCCTGCGACCGCTTCTCGAGCGGACGCTCCCGCGGATCCTGGATGGAGAGTCCCGCGACGATCGCCGCGACCTCGCGCACGACGCCCTGGTGTCCGGCCTCGACGAGCATCCGCCCGAAGCGCGGGTCGACGGGCAGTCGCGCGAGGTCGCGCCCCACGCGCGTGATGCGCTGCTCCCGATCGATCGCGCCGAGCTCCGTGAGCAGCTCGAGCCCGTCGGCGATGCCGCGGGAGTCGGGCGGGGTGAGGAAGGGGAACTCCCGGATGTCGCCGAGCCGCAGCTCGAGCATTCGCAGGATGACGGCCGCGAGCCCGGTGCGCAGGATCTCGGGATCGGTGAACTCCGGGCGGCGCGCGAAGTCGTCCTCCGAGTACAGCCGGATGGCGATGCCAGGGCTCGTGCGGCCGGCGCGACCAGAGCGCTGGTTCGCGGATGCCTGGCTGATCGCCTCGATCGGCAGCCGTTGCACCTTGGCGCGCGGCGAGTAGCGGCTGATGCGCGCCGTGCCCGCGTCGACGACGTAGCGGATGCCGGGCACCGTGATGCTCGTCTCGGCGACGTTGGTGGCGAGCACGACGCGGCGACGCACGCCGGGCGCGCGTCGCGTGTCGAACACCCGATGCTGCTCGGCGGCCGAGAGGCGTCCGTACAGCGGCACCACCTCGTTCCCGGGGAACCGGCCGCGCACGACGTCCGCCGCATCCCGGATCTCCGACTCCCCGGAGAGGAACACGAGCACGTCGCCCGCCTCCTCGCGTTCGAGCTCGGCGAGCGCCTCGACGATGCCCTGCGTGTAGTCTCGCTCCCCCTCTCGCAACCCGGGGTTTCGCAACTCAGGAGTTCTGCGCGGTCCGGGCGCCGCGGCATCCGTTTCCTCCTCCTCTTCCTGAGTTGCGGAAGCACCGGCGTCCGCGACGAGCGGACGGTAGCGGATGTCGACGGGGTAGCTGCGGCCGGACACCTCGACCACCGGCACCTCGGCACCGAGGGCTGCGGCGAAGTGGCGCGCGAAGCTCTCGGGGTCGATCGTGGCGGAGGTGACGATGACCTTGAGCTCCGGCCGTCGTGGCAGCAGCCGGGTGAGGTAGCCGAGCAGGAAGTCGATCGTGAGGCTGCGCTCGTGCGCCTCGTCGATGATGATCGTGTCGTAGGCGCGCAGCTCGGCGTCGCGCGAGAGCTCGGCGAGCAGCACCCCGTCGGTCATGAGCTTGATCGCCGTGTCGGTGCGGGTGCGATCGTCGAAGCGCACCTGGTAGCCGACGACCCCGCCGAGCTCGACGCCGAGTTCGGCCGCGATGCGCTCGGCGATCGAGCGGGCCGCGATCCGGCGGGGTTGGGTGTGCCCGATGCGCTCCCGCCCGAGCTCGAGGCAGATCTTCGGGAGCTGGGTGGTCTTGCCGGATCCGGTCGCCCCGGCGACCACGACCACCTGATGGTCCCGGATGACGCGGGCGAGCTCGTCGCGCGCCTGGCTGACGGGCAGCTCGGGCGGGTACCTGATGGGCGGGATGGCGGGCGGCATGAGCGTTTCAGTTTAGGTGCCCCGTTGCACTGTCCCGATGGCGAGCGCAACCGCCGGCATCCGCTCAGTGGCCATCGAGGATGCCGATGCCCTCTGACCGCTTGCCCGTGATGTCGCCACCTCAGTTCCTGAGCGCCGAGTCGTTGTCGGTTGCGGCCCGTAGCGTGAGCTCCGGAGGGTTCCCGCCTTGAGTCGAAAGCTGCATGCACCACCCCCTCCGTAAACATTTCGTTGACGCGAGGAGGCGTACTCACTATGATGACGTTTGACGTCGCGGCCAGTGCACGAAAGCACGGGATCGCGGAGCGCGACATGCTCCACGCGATCGACAACGCCATCCGCTACGCGGAGCAGGAATACGACGGGGAGTTGAGAATGCTGCTGATCGGTCCCGATCGAGTCGGGCGACTTCTGGAGATCGTCGTCGTGCCCGCAGACGCACCGCAGCGGATCATCCACGCCGATCTGCTCCGGGCGAGCCGACGCGGCCTCCTGGGAGGGGAGCGCGCATGACGCGAGCGACCGCGTCGGGTGAGGCGGGTGTGAAGGAGTTTCTCGACAGCATCCAGCCGTCGTCGATGAGGGATGCGACGCATCTTCGAGAGATCGCGGCGGCGCGAGATGCGGTCGTCGATGCCGAGGAGCGCCTGCGGGACGCGGTCGCGGCGGCGCGCGCCGCAGGCGACTCCTGGTCGGCGATCGGGGTGGTTCTGCGCACATCGAAGCAGAACGCGTATCGGAAGTTCGGCGCGGGGACGTAGGGGGTTGCTGGCGAGAACCGCGCCGACCTCGACATCGCACCCTGTGGCACCTCGCCCCCCCGGAATCCCCTCCCGTCACCCGCGGTGCTCCAGGCGAAAGTGCGCCGCCGGACACTGGACGACGAGGGCGATCGATTCGACGACGGTGCCCGTCATCAGGATCTCCGTCGACCAGAACTCGACCGGGTGGGGCCATATCAATGCGGATCACTTTGTCTTCGCGGAGCGACCGCTCGGATGAGAACGAACTGACCTCCCGGAGATTCCGTCACCGACCGCGCCGCTGCCCCGATGGCGGCTGAGAGCACGAGGCTCGCCAGCCGCCGAGCGGTCGAGAACGCCCGCGAGCCGGCCGCCTCACCGTGGTGCCTCATCGCCATGTGCCCGCGGGAGAAAAGGTTCCCTTGACACCCCGACTGACTCGCGTTAGCATCATCCTCGCAGAAACTAACGCGAGTTAGTAACTCCCTGATCCAACGAAGGCATGATGTCGACGAAGACCCTGCGCACGCGAGCCGTGACGATGAAGGATGTGGCTCACCACGCCGGCGTCTCGCGTACGGTCGTGTCGCTCGTGCTCAACGATCGCTACGACATCACGCTCGCCCACGAGACCAGGCAGCGGGTGCTCAGCGCCGCGGCCGAACTGGGCTACCGTCCCAACGCCGGCGCGCGCGCTCTCGCCCAGCAGCGCAGCGACTGGTACGGCCTGGTCACCGAGATCGTCACCGCGCCGTTCGCCGTCGATGTCATCAAAGGCGCCCAGGACCGCGCCATGGCCGACGGCAAGTACCTCCTGATCGCGTCGACGGAGTCCGACCCGGCTACCGAGACCGCGGCGATCGAACGCCTCCTCGAGCAGCGCGTCGAGGGGCTCATCTATGCCGCGACCTGGCATCGCGGCGTCGTGGTGCCGGAGATCGCCCGCGAGGTGCCCACGGTTCTGGTCAACTGCTTCGACCAAGAAGGGCGCTTCCCCGCCGTCGTGCCGGACGAGCGCATGGGAGGACGTGCCGCGGCCGAGCGGCTACTACGGGCCGGCCACCGCCGGATCGGGCTGGTCAATCTCGACCCTGACATCCCGGCGGCCGTCGGCCGTCGTCTCGGCTATCACGATGCGCTGCGCGATGCGAGCCTCGAACCGGACTCGTCCTTGGAGATTTCCGGACACGCCACCGCCGACGGCGGGTTCATCGCGACCGATCAGCTGCTCGATCTGCCAGAGCCGCCGACCGCCATCTTCTGCGCCAACGACCGCATGGCGATGGGCGCATACGACGCGATCAAGGAGCGGGGACTGCGCATCCCTGATGATGTCGCCGTCATCGGCTTCGACAATCAGGAGCTCATCGCGAGCTACCTGAGACCGGGGTTGACGACGGTCGCACTGCCCTTCGAACAGATGGGCGCCATCGGCGTGGATCTCCTCGCCGCAATCACGGCGGGTGAGCCGACCGACACGAAGATCGTGACGGTCGGCTGCCCGCTCCTCGAACGCTCGTCGGTGTGACTGGACATCCTCGACGGGCATTGCCTTCGGCTTCAACGCAGAAGAAAGGAACAGCACCCATCATGGCACTTCACACAGGACGGATGTCCGCATTGGCGGCCATCGTCGCCGCGGGGGCACTCGTGCTCTCCGGATGCTCAGGCGGTGGCGGAGAGACATCCGCCGGGCTCGACGGCACCCAGTTGCTCACCATCCCTCGCGAGGACATGGGCACGTTCGACCGCAACTTCAACCCCTTCTCGAACCCCGACTTCCCGATGACCCAGGAGGCCATCTACGAGCCGATGCTCGTGTTCAACCCGGCCGACGGCACCACGACTCCGTGGCTCGCGACCGACTGGGATGTCGCCGAGGACGGCACCGGCATCACGTTCCATCTGCGCGACGGCGTGAAATGGTCGGACGGCGAGCCGCTCGTGGCCGACGACGTGGTCACCACCTTCGCCCTGCAGAAGGAGATCCGCGGCGGCTTCGACTACATCGACACCGTGACTGCCGTCGATGATCTGACCGTCGAGTTCGACTTCAACACACCGTTCTCGCCTGCGTTGCTCGACGTCGGCCAGCAGGTGATCGCACCGTCTCACATCTGGGACGAACAGGACGACCCGTCCACGTTCACGAACCCCGATCCGGTCGGCACCGGACCGTACACCGAGGTCTCCAACTTCCAGTCGCAGTCGTTCGACCTGCTCAGGAACCCGAACTACTGGCAGCCCGAGAAGCAGAAGATCGAGGGAATCCGGATGCTGGCCTTCGCGGGCAACGACGGCGCGAACCTCGCCGCGGTCAACGGCGACGTCGACTGGTCGCCGCAGTACATCCCGAACATCCAGGAGGCCTTCGTCGACAAGGATCCGGAGCACCGGTTCTACTGGTTCCCGACGACCGGGTCGATGGTCAGCTGGCAGTTCAACACCACCAAGGCGCCCTTCGACGACGTGAACGTGCGCAAGGCGCTGTCGATGGCTGTCGACCGTGATCAGGTCACCTCGATCGGCATGTCCGGTTACACGAAGCCCGCCGACTGCACGGGCCTGTCGGGCGCCTACGACAGCTGGCGCGACCAGTCGGTCGTCGACTCCTGCACGTGGACCGAGCGCGACCTTGATGCGGCCGGCGAGCTGCTCGACGCCGCGGGCATCACCCTCGGTTCGGACGGACTGCGCCACCTGCCCGACGGCAGCGTGTTCGAGTTCGACTTCTCGGTGGGAGCGACCTCCAGCGACTGGGTGTCGGTGGGCAACGTCATCTCGCAGAACCTCGCCGAACTCGGCGTGACGGTCGACGTCGCGGCGAAGGACTGGGGCGACGTCGTCTCCAGCTATGAGAACGGCACCTTCGACTCCGGCATCGTGTGGAGCAACAACGCCCCGACTCCTTACCAGTTCTACCGCGGGGTCATGTCGACCGAGACGGTCAAGCCGGTCGGCGAGCAGACCTTCGACAACTACCACCGCTTCGGCAGCGTCGAGGCCGACGAACTGCTCGCGCAGTTCGCCGCGACCTCAGACGAGGCCGAGCAGACGTCGATCATGAACGAGCTGCAAGCCCTGTTCGCCGAGACGGTCCCGGTGGTGACGCTGTTCCCCGGGCCGGACTTCGGCGCCGCCAGCACCCTGCGCTTCACGGGCTGGCCGACCGAGGACAACCCGTACGCCACCCTGGGAGGGGTGCGTACGCGCACGGCGGTTCTCATCCTGACCACCCTGGAGCCCGTCAAGGGCTGACGATCGGAAGAGTGGTCGTGCCGCCTCGGCGGGCGGCGCGACCACCTCTCCCTGGAGACTCATCATGGGTTACATCCTTCGGCGCCTCGGCTTCTACCTCGTGGCCTTCTGGGTGTCCATCACGCTGAACTTCCTGCTTCCGCGCCTCATGCCGGGCGACCCCGTCAGCCGCATGGTGGCCCGGCTGCAGGGGGAGATCCGCCCCGAACAGATCGAGGCGCTGCGTCGCTCGTTCGGCCTCGACGACGCCCCGCTGTGGCAGCAGTACTTCCGCTACCTGGGGCAGATCCTCACCGGCGACTTCGGTTTCTCGATCTCGCGCTTCCCGACTCCGGTGACGGACGTGATCGCAGGCCAGATCGGCTGGACCATCCTGCTCGGGATCACCTCGCTGATCATCGCGGTCGTCATCGGCAATCTGCTCGGCATCCTCGCCGCGTGGCGACGCGGGGGCCCGCTCGACTCGGTGCTGCCGCCGGTACTCATCTTCATCGGCTCGTTCCCGTACTTCTGGCTCGCGATGGGACTGCTCTACCTGTTCGGCGTGACGCTCGGTTGGTTCCCCGTACGCCACGCGTTCTCGGTGGGCGCCGTCCCCGAGTTCTCGCTCTCCTTCATCGGCGACGTGGCCTACCATCTGTTCCTGCCCGCCACCTCGATCGTGCTCGTCTCGATCGGCGGCTGGATGCTGGGCATGCGCAACACCATGATCTCCACGGGCGCCGAGGATTACATCACGATGGCCGAGGCGAAGGGTCTGCGGCCGCGCCGGATCATGATGGCGTACGCGGCCCGCAACGCCATGCTGCCTTCGGTGACCGCCTTCGGGATGTCGCTCGGCTTCATCGTCGGCGGCGCGCTGCTGACCGAGGTCGTCTTCGCCTATCCGGGCGTCGGCTACCAGCTGCTCGCGGCCGTGCAGAACCTCGACTACCCCCTCATGCAGGGGCTGTTCCTGACCATCACCACCGCCGTGCTCATCGCCAACTTCCTCGTCGACGTTGTGTACGTGCGGCTCGACCCGCGCGTGCGCGTGAGCTGATCGGAGCCTGACGATGTCTCTCGCACAAGATCCAGCCGCGAAGGCCGGGCTCGACGTCGGTGTTGCGACCGGTGAAGATCGCACCCAGCCACCTCGACGTCCGCGCGGACGTGACGGCCTCCTGCGCGGACTGCTCGGCAACGGTAAGGCGATCGCCGGACTGATCATCCTCGTGATCTTCGCGGCCGTCGCGCTACTGGCCCCCGTGATCGCCCCGGGGGATCCGAGCCTCATCAAGGGACTCGGGGCCCAGGCGCCTTCGCTCGAGCATCTGCTCGGCACGACCGCGAAGGGTCAGGACGTGCTGGCCCTCAACATCTGGGGAGCACGATCGTCGCTCTTCGTCGGCTTCACCGTCGGCATCCTCGCAACCCTCGTCGGGCTGCTCGTGGGGCTCGCCTCCGCGTACCTCGGCAAGACGGTCGACAACCTGCTCTCACTCGTGACGAACGTGTTCCTGCTGCTACCGGGACTGCCCCTCCTGGTGATCCTCGCCGCGTTCCTGCCTCAGGGACTCGGCACCGTGGTCATCGTCCTCGTGATCACGGGATGGGCGGGCTCGGCCCGGGTGCTTCGCGCGCAGGCGCTGTCGATCCGCGGCAAGGACTTCGTTTCCGCCGCCCAGGTCAGCGGGGAGTCCGCACTGCGGATCATGTTCCGCGAGATGCTGCCGAACATGGCGTCCATCGTGATGAGCACGCTGCTCGCCTGTGTCATCTTCGGCATCGGCGCGCAGGCCGGGCTCGAGTTCCTCGGACTCGGCGACATCTCCACCGTCAGCTGGGGCACCAATCTGTACTGGGCCGGCAACGACGGGGCGCTGCTCACCGGCTCCTGGTGGATCTTCGTGCCTCCCGGTGTGAGCATCGCACTCGTCGCCTTCGCGCTGGCTCTGGTCAACTACGGGGTCGACGAGACCACCAACCCGCGACTGCGTCGACCCCGCCGCACGACCAACGTCGCCGAGCCGACCCCGGTCGCCGCGAATGCTCCGACGGAGGAGGGACGATGAGTGCTCCATTGCTCGAGGTCGACGAGCTCTCGGTCGAGTACGTCACCGACGCACGGATCGTTCGCGCCGTCGACCGGGTCAGCTTCAGCGTGGGCGAGGGCGAGGTTTTCGGCCTGGCCGGCGAGTCGGGCTGCGGCAAGTCCACGATCGCCAACGCGATCCTGCGACTGCTGCGCGACCCGGCCGTGATCGCGGGAGGCTCCGTCCGCTTCCGCGGTACTGACGTGCTCGCCCTGACGGCGGAGCAGCTGCGCGCGTTCCGCTGGCGACAAGTGGCCATGGTGTTCCAGAGCGCCATGAACTCGCTCAACCCGGTTCTCACGATCGGCGACCAGATCGCCGACATCTACACGACGCACGAGGGCATCTCCCAGAAGGATGCGCTCCGGCGTGGCGCCGATCTGCTCGATCTCGTCGACATCCCGCGCGACCGGCTCCGCTCCTACCCGCACCAGCTCTCCGGAGGCATGCGCCAGCGCGTCGTCATCGCGATGGCGACGGCGCTGCGGCCTCCGCTGCTGATCATGGACGAGCCCACCACGGCACTTGATGTCGTCGTGCAGCAGGAGATCCTGGCGCAGATCAAGGATCTGCAACGCGAACTCGGCTTCGCGATCCTGTTCATCACGCACGACATGTCCCTCATGGTGGAACTCAGCGACCGGATGGCGGTGATGTATGCGGGGCGCTTCGTCGAGACCGCGCCGGCGCTGACCATCTTCGAGCAGCCGCGTCATCCGTACACCAGCGCACTCATGAACGCGTTCCCGCCGATGAGCGGGCCGCGCAGCCGGCTGCGGGGGCTCGGCGAAGGCGTACGGTTCCACGACATCCCCGACCTCGTCCTCGTCGGTCCCGGCCACTGGGTCGCGCCGACCTCGGGGGACATCCCACTGATGGAGCTGACCCGATGAGCACGCCGACGCCCGTGATGTCGATCCGCGGTCTGGAGAAGACGTTCGCGATCGGCGGGATGTTCTCCCGCCGACGCGTGCGTGCGCTCGGCGGAGTCGACCTCGACATCGGCCCCGGCGAGATCGTCGCGCTGGTCGGCGAGTCCGGCAGCGGCAAATCGACTCTGGCGCGGTGCCTCGCGCGACTGGAGCAGCCGTCGGCGGGCACCTTCCTCTTCGAGGGCAAAGACATCCTGAAGGCGGAACCCCGGCGGGCGAGCCGGGCCTACCGCTCGGCGGTTCAGATGATCTTCCAGGACCCGTTCGGCTCGCTGAACCCGGTGCACCGGGTGAGCCATTTCCTGGAGCGGCCGCTGCTGCTGCACGACGCGGTCTCCGGCAGGACCGAATTGGAGCGTGCCAAACGCCGGCTGATGGAGAAGGTGGACCTTCCTGCGGAACTGCTGGATCGCTACCCGCACGAACTGTCGGGCGGTCAGCGGCAGCGCATCGCCATCGCACGCGCCCTCGCGGTCAACCCCCGCCTCATCCTCGCCGACGAACCCACCTCGATGCTCGACGTCTCGGTGCGCATCGGCGTGCTGAATCTCATGCGCTCGCTGTGCGAGCAGCAAGGCATCTCGATGCTCTACATCACCCACGATCTCGCGTCGGCACGCTACCTGGCCGACCGAGTCGTCGTGATGTTCGCGGGCGAGTTCGTCGAGGGCGGCGAGGCGATCACGCTGCTGGCCGATCCGCAGCATCCGTATACCCGTCTGCTCATCTCGGCCGTCCCCGACCCGAACCGCCGCGACAGCTTCGACCCGGTGGAACGGGCCGGCTTGCGTCAGGAGGTCATTCATCCCACCGCCTGCGCGTTCGAAGGCCGTTCCGACACGGCGTGCTCGCCCGACCGGGCCGTGTTCCACACGATCGGAGAGACCCCTGAACATTGGGTGCGCTGCGGGCTCTACGCTCCGCCGTCCACCGCACCCGGCACAGCGCTGGAAGCATCGCTCGTCCCCGACGAGAGCGCCGCCGCATGACAGCGATCCCTACCGTCGTCCCGGCGGAGCTCCTCGTCCGAGCCCGCGCCGATCCGCATCGCCCCGCCTACCACTTCACCGCACCCGCCGGGTGGCTCAACGACCCCAACGGTCTCACCCAGCGCGACGGCGACTACCACCTCTTCTATCAGTTCAATCCGTACGCACCCGTTCACGACCGCATCCATTGGGGCCACGCCGTCAGCACCGATCTGGTGCACTGGCGCGAGCTGCCGATCGCGCTGACACCGGGCGACGGCCCCGACGTCGACGGATGCTGGTCGGGCGTGCTGGTGTACGACGGCGACACTCCCACGATCATCTATTCGGGCCGTCACGGCGACCGGGAGCTGCCGTGCGTCGCCACCGGCACCCCCGACCTCGTGGAATGGACCAAGGATCCCGGAAACCCCGTCATCGCATCCCCTCCGGCCGGAGCGGACGTGGTCGCCTTCCGCGATCACTGCGTGTGGCGCGAGGGCGATCGGTGGCGGCAGCTGGTCGGTTCCGGCATCCGGGGCCGAGGCGGCACGGCGTTCCTCTACGAGTCCGCCGATCTGCGCGACTGGACCTGCATCGGCCCGCTGCTGGTCGGCGACGCCGGCGGCGACATCACGGCACCGGACTGGACCGGCACGATGTGGGAATGCGTGGATCTGTTCCGGATCGGCGCCGACGACTCCGCCTCGCGCGACATCCTCGTGTTCTCTGCCTGGGACGACGGCGTGACGCATCATCCGCTGTACTGGTCGGGCCGCTACGAGGGCGACAGGTTCACCCCGGCGGCGCTGCACCGGCTTGACCTCGGCGGACGCTACTTCTACGCCCCGCAGTCGATGCGGGACGAGGCGGGCAGGCGCCTCATGTTCGGCTGGCTGCAGGAGGGACGACCGGATTCCGCCGCTATCGCGGCGGGATGGTCCGGCGTCATGTCGCTCCCGCGCGTGGTGACCGCCGCTGCGGACGGCGCGCTGCATCAGCGGCCCGCACCCGAGGTCGATGCGCTGCGTCGCGAACAGCTGGTCTCGTTCTCATCGAAGCTGGACGCCGACCCGGTGGAGGTCGTCCGCGGGGATGAGCTCGACCTCGAGCTGCGGCTGACGATCCCCGACGGCGGCGCGATCTCGATCGCTGTACGGGCCACGGATGACGGCGACGAGCGCACCATCCTCCGGCTGCGGCGTCGCGGCGAACGCGCTGAACTGAGCCTGGACCGCACGCGGTCGAGCCGTGACCCGGAGGTCGACAGGACCCCGCGCGCGGGCGACGTGCCGACAGACGTCGACGGCAACCTCGACGTGCGGATCCTCCTGGACCACTCGGCACTCGAGGTCTTCGCCGGCGGGGTCCCACTGACCGCACGCGTGTACCCGACGAGGGCTGACGCCGTCGGCGTCCGTCTGTCCGGTCCGGGAGTGCGAGCCGAGGTGCGGGCCTGGGCGATGGGTGCCATCGTCCGGGAGACGGGCGTGGTCGAGTGATGAGCGCGCCGAGCATGCGTCCCGGATACCACTTCAGCGTTCCTGACAACTGGAAGAACGATCCGCAGCGACCGATCTTCCTCGACGGCGAGTATCACTACTACTACCTGTACAACGCCGACTACCTCGCCGGTGGAATCGGTACCTCGTGGCGCCGTGCGACGACTCGTGACCACGTGAGCTTCGTCGATCACGGCGTCGCCATCGAGAAGTTCACCAACGGCAATGGCGACTGCTGGTCGGGGTCGCTCGTCATCGACGCCGAGGACACCGCCGGGTTCGGTCGAGGGGCGGTGATCGCCCTGCTCACCCAGGCTTCGGTCGACCGGGTGCCGGAGGGCCGTCAGGCGCAGTTCCTCTGGTACTCCACCGACGGCGGTCGCACGTTCCGTCCCGGTGGTGATGATCCGGTGCTGGACGATCCGGAGATCACGGACTTCCGCGACCCGAAGGTGATCTGGGACAGCAGCCGCGGACGGTGGTTCATGGCTCTCGCCGAGGGCGATCGCCTCGGGTTCTACGTCTCCCCGGACTTGCGCAACTGGATCCGGGTGGGTGAGTTCGCGCGCGACGACCTCGGTCTGCTGGAGTGCCCCGACATCTTCGAGATGGTCGCCGATGACGGGTCCTCCCGCTGGATTCTCGGGGTCAGCGCCAACGCTAAGCACCGCGGCCTTCCGGCCACCTACGCCTACTGGGCGGGTGCCTTCGATGGTGGCGCCTTCGTCCCTGACGCGCACGAGCCGCGCTGGCTCGACTGGGGATTCGACTTCTACGGTGCGGTGACGTACCCGCACCACGAGCCGTCCGGCGAGGAGGATCCGACCCTGCGTCACGCGATCGGGTGGGCGAACTTCTGGGACTACCCGCACAACACGCCGACCCTCGTGACCGACGGGTACAACGGTGACGACATGATCGTGCGCGACCTGCGGCTCGTGCGCGACGCCGACGGTTACCGTCTCGCCTGCACTCCGACGGCCGCGCTGACCGAGTACGCCGTTCGGACGCACCGCCTCGGTGAGGTGGAGGTCGACGGGGATCTCGATCTCGACGTGCGCGCGTCGGCGTACGAGCTGAGCTGCGAGATCTCCTGGGACGCCGCCGGTCCGACCGGCGACATCGGCTTCGAAGTGTGCCGCGCTCGCGGTGGGGGCCGCTTCGTCGCAGCAGGGCTGGAGCTGTCCGGCCCGCACGCCTACCTCGACCGGAGGCTGACTGTCAATCCGATGGGCGGCCGGACGTTGGCGCCGCTCGAGTCGTCGGCAGGACACGTGGCGATCCGCCTGCTCGTCGACCGGACGAGCGTCGAGCTGTTCGTCGGCGACGGCCGCAGCGTACAGTCGCACCGGGTGTTCCCGCTCGCCGGGGACGACGGCATCCGGCTGTACGCGCGTGGTGCGACGGCGATCTTCCACGACCTCACGGTCCGCGAGCTCGCGGTCCCGGTGGGGGTGGACTCGTGACGGGCGCGGTACTGGTCGTCGGCGAGGCGCTCATCGATATCGTCCGCGACATCGACGGGCGCAGGACCGAAGTGGTGGGAGGATCTCCGGCGAACGTCGCACTGGGCCTGGCGCGTCAGGGGGTCGACGTCCGCCTGCTCACCGCCCTCGGGCCGGACGTCTACGGCGAGCGGATCGCCGCGCAGCTGCGCGCCGCGGGGGTGGTCGTCGACGATGCGTCGTGGTCGCTCGCCGGGACCTCCACGGCACGGGCGCAGATCCTCGCCGACGGGTCGGCGGAGTACGCCTTCGACGTGAGCTGGACCCTGCCGGACGATCTCGGCCCTGCCGCCGCGGATCTCGTCCACCTGGGATCGATCTCGGCGTTCCTGGAGCCGGGCGCCACGACGCTCGAGGAGTGGCTCGGGCGGTCGGCTGGCCGGACACTCGTCACCTTCGATCCGAACATCCGTCCCGCGCTGCTCGGCGATCGGGAGCGCGCGGTGAAGCGTTTCGAACGGCTCGTCGCGAAGGCCGACGTCGTCAAGCTCAGCGACGAGGACGGTGCGTGGCTGTATCCCGGGCTCAGCCCGGCGCAGATCGGTGAGACCGTGCTCGGGCTCGGAGCGCGACTGGTCGCCGTTACGCGAGGCGCCGCGGGCGCGCTGTTGCGCGTGGAAGGGTTCGAGCTGGAGGTAGCGGCGCCGACGGTGACTGTGCAGGACACGGTCGGGGCGGGCGACACCTTCATGGCGGCACTGATCCGCCGGGTGCTGGCGGTTCCGGCGCTGCTGGAATCGCCAGCACCATCCGAGCTCGCCGCGGCCGGATCCTACGCGGTCGCCGCGGCCGCGCTCACCGTGCAGCGCGTTGGCGCGGATCTCCCCACCGCGGCCGAGATCCTCGAGACGATGAGACGAGTCGAGCGGCAGCTGCGGGATTGATCACTGCGACCGAACTGCGAGCCGCCCTCGGCCGCCGCCGGCCGAACCATCCCGAGCGCCGATGGCGACCGGCTCCTAGGCTGGACCCATGACGGTCCCTACGATCCCCCTCAACGACGGCCACACCATCCCCCAGCTCGGGTTCGGCGTCTTCAAGATCGCGCCAGACGAGACGGAGCGGATCGTCGCCGACGCCCTCGAGATCGGCTACCGGCACATCGACACCGCCGCGGTGTATGGCAACGAGATCGGCGTCGGGCGCGCGATCGCGGCATCCGGCATCGCGCGCGAGGAGCTGTTCGTCACGACGAAGCTGTGGAACTCCGACCAGGGCACCCGCTCGGCGTTCGATGCGATGGAGCTGAGTCTCGAGAAGCTCGGCCTCGACCACGTCGACCTGTATCTCATCCACTGGCCGCGTCCCGACCTCGACCGCTACGTCGAGAGCTGGCTCGCGCTCGAGCAGCTGCGCGCCGAGGGGAGGACGCGCTCGATCGGTGTCTCCAACTTCCACCGGCGGCACCTGGAGCGGGTGATCGCCGAATCGGGCACCGTGCCCGCGGTCGATCAGGTGGAGCTGCACCCCGCGTTCCAGCAGCGCGAGCTGCGTGCCTTCAGCGAGCCGCTCGGCATCCGCACCGAGGCCTGGGGTCCGCTGGGGCAGGGCAAGTACGAGCTGTTCGGCGAGCGAGCGGTGCAGGATGCCGCGGTCGCGCACGGGGTGAGCCCGGCGCAGGTGGTGATCCGCTGGCACCTGCAGCACGGCATCATCGTGTTCCCGAAGTCGAGCTCGCGGGAGCGGATGGCGGCCAACTTCGACGTGTTCGGCTTCGAGCTGACGGATGCGGAGCTCGCCGCGATCGACGCCCTCGACCGCGG
>JASGGJ010000021.1:0-30484 GCA_047605085.1 Protaetiibacter sp. | reverse complement strand
AGGGCGCTACTCAATCAACGGTGGCGGCGAGCTCCGCCTCGGCGAGGAGCACGCACAGGGCGAGCGCCTCGATCGCCGTCTCGAGCTCCGCCTCGGGCGGCAGGGACGGCGCGATCCGGATGGCGCTGTCGCGCGGGTCGTGACCGTAGGGGTAGGCGGCACCGGCCGGTGTCACCGCGACCCCGGCCTGCTTCGCGAGCTCGACCGCGCGCGTCGCGGTGCCGTCCGGCGCGTAGAGGGTCACGAAGTAGCCGCCCTTCGGCTTCGTCCAGGTGGCGTGACTGGCCAGGCGCTCCCGGAGGATGCGCTCGACGAGCGCGAACTTCGGCTCGAGCAGCGCGCGATGCTTCCGCATGAGTGCGCGCACCCCCTCCGCGTCGCCGAAGAACCGTGCGTGGCGGAGCTGGTTGAGCTTGTCGGGACCGATCGTCTGCACCGCGCTGTGCGCGCGGAACCAGGCGACGTTCGCGGGACTCGAGGCGAAGAACGACACCCCAGCGCCTGCCTGCGTCATCTTCGAGGTGGAGGCGTACACGAACACCCGGTCGGGGTTGCCGGCCTCGGCCGCCAGCCCGAGGATGTCAAGCGGTGCCGGCTCCTCGCCGGTGAGGTGGTGCCAGCCGTAGGCGTTGTCCCAGAAGATGCGGAAGTCGCTCGCCGCGGGGAGCGACACGAGAGTGCGCGCGGTCGCCTCGTCGATGACCGACCCGGTCGGGTTGGCGTACATCGGCACGAGCCACATCCCGCGGACCGAGGGATCGGAGAGGCGATCCGCGATGGCCGGAACGTCGAGCGATCCGTCCTCGAGGTACGGGACCGGGATCATCCGGATGCCGAGCGCCTCGGTCACCGCGAAGTGCCGGTCGTAGCCGGGCGAGGGGCACAGGAACGCGACGTCCTGTCCCGTCCAGGGCTCGCCTCCGGGGACCCCGTGCAGCACGGCGTGCACGACGGTGTCGTGCATGAGCTGCAGGCTCGCGTTGTTGCCCGCGAGCAGCTGATCGACGGGGATGCCGAGCAGCTCGGCGAAGATCGCGCGGAGCTCGGTCACCCCGTCCGCGCCGCCGTAGTTGCGCAGGTCGGTGCCTGCGGCGTCGCGGTAGTCGGCGGAGAGGTCGATGCCGAGCAGCGCGCTGGACAGATCGAGCTGTGCCGCGGACGGCTTGCCGCGCGTGAGGTCGAGGGAGAGACCGCGGGAGCGGAGGGCATCGTATTCGGCACGGAGCGTCTCGAGCCGGGGGCTCTCGAGGATCGACGACATGCGTCAACGCTACCCCGCCGCGGATGCCGCCCGGGCGATGCCGGCCCGCGTCACGCGGACCCGAGGCGGCGGCGCAGCAGCTCGATGCGCGCCTGCAGCTGCGCGACGGTGCAGCGGGCCACCTCCGGGCCTCCGCACATCCGCCGCACCTCGGCGTGCACCTGCGCGTGCGTCTGCCCCGTGCCGCGCGCGTGGATGCCGACGAGGCTGTTGAGCAGCCGGCGCTGCTCGCCGAGGGTGCGGTGCAGCGGCTGCGGCTGGGTCTCCTCCTCGCCGCGCTCCGCGCGCTCCTCGGCACGACGCGCCTGGCGGCGCTGGCGGTGCCTGAGCAGCTCAGACACCTGCTCAGGGTCGAGGATGCCGGGGATGCCGATGAAGTCCCACTCCTCAGGACTGCCGGGCGTCGCGAGCGTCCCGTACTCCTGGCCGTCGAACATCGCCTTCTCGAAGCTCGCGATCGAGGCGAGCGCCTGCCACTCGAACTCGTCCGCAAGCTCCGCGGAGCTCTCCTGGCGCCGGTTCGCGTCGTCGAGGAGCGCGTCCTCGAGCAGCGCGCCATCCGGCGTCTCGCGATCGAGCGCGTGGTCACGCTCCCGCTCGAGCTCGGCGCCCAGCCGCAGCAGCACCGGGACGCTCGGCAGGAACACCGTCGCGAGCTCGCCGCGCCGCCTGGCGCGTACGAAACGGCCGATGGCCTGGGCGAAGTAGAGAGGGGTGGATGCGCTCGTCGCGTACACGCCGACGCACAGCCTCGGCACGTCGACGCCCTCCGACACCATCCGCACCGCGACCATCCAGCGCTGGGTGCCCTCGGCGAAGGCCGAGATGCGCTCCCCGGAGCCGGCATCGTCCGAGAGCACCAGGACGGGCGGGGTGCCGGTGAGGTCGGTGAGGATCGTCGCGTAGGCGCGCGCCGCGGCCTGGTCGGTCGCGATCACGAGCCCCGCGGCATCCGGGATGTGCTGGCGCACCTCGCGGAGGCGGCGGTCGGCCGCCGAGAGCACGGCCGGCATCCAGTCGCCGCCAGGGTCGAGTGCGGTGCGCCAGGCCTGGGCGGTCACGTCCTGCGTGTCGTCCTGGCCGAGGGCGGCCTCCATCTCGTCGCCCGCGCGGGTGCGCCAGCGCATCGAGCCGGCGTAGCTGAGGAACACCACCGGACGCACGACGCCGTCGGCGAGGGCGCGCCCGTACCCGTAGGAGTAGTCGGTCTGCGAGAGGCGGACACCGCGATCGTCGCGCTGGTAGCGCACGAACGGGATGGGTGCGGTGTCGCTGCGGAACGGCGTGCCGGTGAGCGAGAGCCGGCGGGTGGCGCCGTCGAAGGCCTCCCGGACGGCGTCACCCCAGCTCAGCGCGTCACCCGCGTGGTGCACCTCGTCGAGGATGACGAGGGTGCGCGCGGAGGCGGTGAGCTCGCGGTGCAGGCTCGCCCGCGTGGCGACGGCCGCATACGTCACGACGACCCCGTGGAACTGACGGGACTCGCTCTCGTGCCGGTTGCTGAAGCGGGGATCGAGCCGGATCCCGGCCCGGTGCGCCGCATCCGCCCATTGAACCTTGAGGTGCTCGGTGGGAGCGACGACGGTGATGCGGTCGACGATGCGCCGCTGCAGGAGCTCGGAGGCGAGCCGCAGTGCGAAGGTCGTCTTGCCGGCACCGGGCGTCGCCGAGACGAGGAAGTCGCGTCGGCTCGCCTCGCTCGCGGCGGGGTCGAAGTAGGAGCCGAGCGCCTCCTCCTGCCAGGCCCGCAGTTTGCCGGCTGTTCCCCACGCGGCGCGCTCGGGGAAGCTCGGCGGGAGGTGCTCGGCGGCGGAGACCGCGCGGAACGCCCGCTCCCCCCACAGCTCGCTCACCGGACAGAACTGTAGTCGAGCCGGGCGACGCCGGCATCGGCGTCCGCGCGCTCAGTCGTCGCCGTGCCCGATCCGGCGCCGCACTGCGGGGTGAAGCAGCGCGGCGGGACGCACGGCGCCGGGTCCGAACCGCTCGGCGATCGCGTCGACGGCCTGCTCGGCCTCGCGCCAGTCCCCGTCGTCGTCCCAGAGGCCCAGCGAGGCGACGTCACCCGTGAGCTGTTCGGCGCGCACCCCGACGAGACGCACCGGGCGACGGCCGGGGTTGGCCTGGTCGTAGAGGGAGCGCGCCTCCTCGTAGATGCGGCGGCCGAGGTCGGTGGGCTCGGCGAGGGTGCGCGAACGGCTGATGGTCGCGAAATCGTCGAAGCGCAGCTTGAGCGCGACGGTGCGACCCACGACCCCGGCCCGGCGGAGGCGCTGGCCGACGCCGTCGGCGAGCTGAAGCAGCACGCGATGCAGCTCGGCGGGATCGCTGCGGTCGGTCTCGAAGGTCGTCTCGTGCCCGATCGACTTCTCCGCTCGTCCCGGGCTCACCGCGCGCGCATCCCGGCCCCACGACAGCTCGTGGAGCCGCTGAGCCGAGGCCTCGCCGAGCGAGCGTCGCAGCATGTCGAGCGGCGCGTGGGCGAGGTCGCCGACCGTGCGGAGCCCGAGGCGGACGAGCGCCTCCTCGCTCTTGCCGCCGACGCCCCAGAGCGCCGAGACGGGCAGCGGATGCAGAAATTCGAGCGTCTCGGCCGCGGGGACGACGAGCAGTCCGTCCGGTTTCGCCCGGCTCGACGCGAGTTTCGCGACGAACTTCGTGGCGGCGGCCCCGGCCGAGCAGCGCAGCCCCGTCTCGCGATGCACCCGCTCCCTGAGGGCGGTGCCGATCGTCCACGAGCTGCCGAGCAGGCGCCGCGCGCCCGCGACATCCAGGAACGCCTCGTCCACGCTCAACTGCTCGACGTGCGGGGTGATGTCGCCGAGGATCTCCATGACGCGGCGTGAGTAGTGCGCATAACGCTCGAAGTGCGGTTCGAGCACGACCGCGTGGGGGCAGCGGCGCAGGGCGAGGGCCATCGGCATCGCCGAGTTCACCCCGTAGCGGCGAGCCTCATAGGTGGCGGCGGTCACGACCGAGCGCGCGGAGCGATGCCCGACGATGACGGGCTTGCCCACCAGTTCCGGCCGCTCCAGCAGCTCGACGGAGGCGAAGAAGGCGTCCATGTCGACGTGCAGGATGTGGGCGGCAGGGTCGTCGACCGGCGCGGCGCTGACCTGGCGTCCCGAGCCGTCCTGCTTGCTCACCCGCCCATCGTGCCACGAGCTCCCGACACGCCGAACGTCCGCCCCGCGGTGACGGGACGGACGTTCGCGGGCGCCGTGCTCAGGCGCGCTTGCGCGTGATCAGCCCCCAGATCAGCAGCACGATGATCGAGCCGCCGATCGCGAGCAGCCAGGTCGACAACGACCAGAACTCTTCGATCTTCACGTTGAACAGCAACGATCCCAGCCAGCCGCCGAGCAGAGCCCCGACCACGCCGAGCAGCAGCGTCACGAACCAGCCGCCGCCCTGTTTGCCGGGCAGGATGAGCTTGGCGATGGCCCCCGCGATCAGGCCGAGGACGATCCATCCGAGGAATCCCATGCGATCTCTCCGTTTCTGCCGGTCGTGCGGTGGACGATCCGGCGAGCACCAGTCAACGCCTTGCGGCACGTTCCGGCAATCCCTGGCGCGATGGGGCATCCTGATGCTATGGCCGAGCAGCACCCCTGGCATCGTTATGTCGCCCTCGGCGACTCGTTCACGGAGGGCATCGGCGATCCCGAGCCGCGCGTGCCTGGCGGCAACCGTGGATGGGCGGATCGCGTCGCGGAGGTGCTCGATGCCCGCAGCGACGACTTCGCCTACGCCAACCTCGCCATCCGCGGGCGGTTGCTGCAGCAGATCCTCGACGAGCAGCTCGAGCCGGCGCTCGAGCTGCGTCCCGACCTCATCACGATCTCGGCGGGCGGCAACGACATCATCCGCCCCGGTACCGACCCCGACGAGGTCGCCGGACGCCTCGACGGCGGCATCGAACGGCTCCGCAGCGACGGCGCGACGGTCGTGCTCTTCAACGGGCCAGACATCGGCGGCACCCCGGTGCTGAGCCGCATCCGCGGCAAGGTCGCCATCTACAACGAGAACCTGCACTACATCGCCAAGAAGCACGACGCGATCGTCGCCGACATGTGGGCGCTGCGCGAGCTCACCGACCCGCGGATGTGGGCGCCGGACCGCCTGCACTTCTCCCCCACCGGCCACCACACGATCGCGCGGATGGTGCTCGACGCGCTCGGCGTCGAGCACGGCCTCGAGCCGTTCCGGCCGGAACCGCTGCCCGCGAAGCCGTGGCGACAGGCGCGCATCGACGACATCGTGTGGGCGCGCGAGCACTTCGGGCCGTGGATCCTGCGGCGGCTGCGCGGCACCTCCTCGGGCGACGGGATCACGCCGAAGCGCCCGTCGGCGGAGCGGGTCGCCCCGGACGAGTGATTTGCGGCGGTCCGGCCCGGGCTCAGTCCATCCCGAAGACGAGCTCGGGGTGTCCCAGCCGCCACCACGGGCCAGGGTCTTCGACATCGGCCGAGAGCTCGAGCGGCACCGACACGGTCCGCTGCCCTGCCGTGAACACGACCGAGCCGACCGGCTCGCCCTTCTCACCGAGCCGGATGCCGTCCGCGGCCACTGATGCCGTGATGGGCGTTGCACCCCACACCACGACCGAGGCGTTCTGAATCGCGACGCCCGTGGCATCCGCGCCCCACGGCGTCTCGTAGCTCGCGAAGGCGTCACCGGCCGTGACCAGCTGCACCTCGTGGAATCCCGCCGTCGCTTGGGCGATGAGAGCCTCGATGGCGGCGTCGATCGTCGCATGGTCGGGCCCGCCGAGCACGACGCCGACGAGCTCGATGGGCTCCGAGGCGACCTCGATGCCGGCCGAGAACAGCAGGTTCGCCCCGAACGAGTCGAGGGTGCCCGTCTTGATGCCGTCGACGCCGGAGTGGCCGATCAGGCCGTTGGTGTTCGTCACGGTGCCGATGTCGTGGATGTCGATCGTCGCGGTGCCGACGATCTCGGCGAGCACGGGGTCGGCGAGGGTGAGTTTCCCGAGGCTCACGAGCTCGGCGGCGGTCGCCGTGGATCCGGGGTCGAACCCCGAGGGGTCGACGACGGTGATGCCGCCGAGCTCGTGCCCGTCGAGCCAGCTGCGCGCCGCGTCGAGGTACCCGTCGACGGAGCCGAACGCCCAGACGGCCAGGGTCTCCGCGTAGTTGTTGGCAGAGTCGATGAGCATGATCTCGAGCAGTTCGCGCTCGGTGAACACCCATCCGGCGGAGACCGGGGCGACGGAGCCGTTCTGCGCCAGGTAGTCGCGGCGGTAGCCGACATCCGCCGCGGTCATCGTGACCTGGGGACCGGGATCGTCGGCCGTCACCGGATGCGCGTCGAGCACGGTGAGCGCCGTCACGAGCTTCGCGATGCTCGCCATCGGCAGCGCCTCGCTCGACCCGCCCTGGGCGAGCAGGCCGTCGTACCCGACGGCGCCGAGCGCCGAGGCGCCGTAGCTCGGGAGCGTCGTCTCGGCGGCCGCGGGCGTGGCGATCACCGGCGTCGCGAGCTCCGCCTCGGTGACCGTGACCGGGGCGAGGAGGGTCAGCGGCAGGTAGGCGATGCCGGCGAGCACGGCGAACAGCCCGCAGAAGACGGCGACCCGGCGCCGGCGGTAGATCTGGCGTCGGGTGAGGGGCACCGGAGCATTATCGCGGCCGGAACCCGGGAGTCGGCCGAGGCGCGGCACGGTCGGCTACGGCTCGATGCGCAGCGCCCAGAGGGCGACGGCGGATGCGGCGGCGACGTTGAGCGAGTCGATGCCGCGCTGCATGGGGATCGTGACGACGCGGTCCGCGACGCGGAGGGCGGCCCGGCTGAGGCCGTCGCCCTCGGTGCCGAGCAGCAGCGCGAGCCGCTCGGGCGGGTCGGCCGCGTACTCGTCGAGGCTCACCGCGTCGTCATCGAGGGCGAGGGCGGCGATCTCGAAGCCGGCCGCGTGCAACTGCTCAGCCGCGGCCGGCCACTCCGGCAGCCGGGTCCAGGGCACCTGCAGCACGGCCGCCATGCTCACCCGCACCGAGCGACGGTAGAGCGGGTCGGCGCAGCGCGGGGTGACGAGCACGGCATCCGCTCCGAGCGCCGCGACGGCGCGGAAGATGGCGCCGACGTTCGTGTGGTCGACGATGTCCTCGAGCACGACGACACGACGAGCGTCGCGCAGCACCTCCGCGACCGCGGGCAGCTCAGGCCGGTGCATGGAGGCGAGCGCACCACGGTGCAGCACGAACCCGGTGATCCGCTCGAGCAGCTCCGGCGGGGCGAGGTATACGGGCACATCGGTGCCGGTGAGCAGCGGGGCGAGATCCGGGATCCACTTCTCCTGCAGCAGCACCGATCGAGGACGGTGGCCCGCCTCCAGCGCGCGCTGGATGACCTTGGTCGACTCGGCGATGTAGAGCCCGCCCTCAGGCTCGGAGAGGCGCCGCAGCACGACGTCGGTGAGACGCAGGTAGTCGGTGAGCCGGGGGTCGGCTGCATCGTCGACCGGAACCAGCTGCACGGGACGATTCTGCCAGCACGGTCCTGCGGGCAGCTTCTGCAGCACGGCGAAACATCCCTGAAAACTGAGCGCCCTACCCTGAAGGAGCGGAAAGGAGGCGACGATGTCGATCGTCACGCTTCCGGCGCCGGACGCCGCGGGCACGCTCGCGCCCGCTCTCGACGCCGCCGAGCGGCTCCTCGCGGGCCGCCGCATCGCCGTGCTGACCGGTGCAGGCGTCTCCACCGATTCCGGCATCCCCGACTACCGCGGTGTGGGATCCCCCGTGCATCGCCGGCCCATGGAGATCACCGCCTTCCTCGGCGACGAGAGCGCGCGCAAGCGTTACTGGGCGGGCAGCCACCTCGGCTGGAAGCACTTCTCGGCCGCCGAGCCGAACGCCGGTCACCTGGCGATCGCCGAGCTCGAGGAGCGGGGAATCGCGGCGGGCGTGATCACCCAGAACGTCGACGGTCTGCACGCACGGGCCGGCTCCCGCCGCGTCGTCGAGGTGCACGGGGCCATGCGGCGCGTCAGCTGCCTCAGCTGCGGGCAGACCTTCGCCCGCGCCGACATCGCAGAGCGCATGGCGCGGGAGAACCCCTGGCTCGACCATCCCGACACCGTCCGGAGCGGCCCGGATGGCGACGTCCCGATCGACGACGCCGACCGGATGATCGTGCCGGCCTGCACGGTGTGCGACGGCATCCTCAAACCCGATGTCGTGTTCTTCGGCGAGATCGTGCCGCAGGGCGTCTTCACGGCCGCGCGGACCATGGTGCGCGGCGCCGACGCCCTGCTGATCGCGGGATCCTCGCTCGCCGTGAACTCCGGCATCCGCCTGCTCGATCAGGCGGCCAAGCGCCGGATGCCGGTCGTGATCGTGAATCGCGGCGAGACGCGGGGCGACCGTCGCGCGAGTCTCAAGATCGACGCGGGCACCTCCGAGGTGCTGAGCGCTCTCGCGGCGCGACTTGGGTAGTCTCGATCGTCCGGGCGTTCGCGCCGGAACCGGAGGATCCATGACCGAGCTCTACCTCGTGCGCCACGGCGAGACCGACTGGAACGCCGCGCGCCGCATTCAGGGCCGCACCGATATCCCCCTCAACGAGGTGGGACGGGCTCAAGCCCTCCGGGCCGCGGAGCTGCTCGCCCGCCGGAACTGGGACGCCGTCTACACGAGCCCGCTGTCCCGCGCCCACGAGACCGCGGAGATCATCGCCTCGCGCCTCGGGATCGGGCAGGTGACGGATGTCGGCGCGCTCGTCGAGCGCAACTACGGCGAGGCGGAGGGCATGGGCTTCGAGCAGGTCGAGGCGCTCTACCAGGAGGGTGTGCGCGCGCCGGGGCAGGAGACGCGCGCCGAGGTCGCCGCGCGCGTCGTGCCCGCGCTGCTCGAGCTCGCGGCGCGTCATCCCGGAGAGCGGCTCGTCGTCGTGAGCCACGGCGGGGCGATCCGGTCGGTGCTGCAGAGCGCCGATCCCGGCACGCAGCATCCGCGCATCACGAACGCCTCCGTGCACAGCTTCCGCGTGCAAGACGGCGCGCTGCGGCTCATCGCCTTCGACGACCCGGTCGAGGAGGAGTCCGCGCTGTCCGGCTGCGAGGACCTCGAGGCGCAGAACGCGGTGGAGGCGGTCGAGGACGGCGAGGTGCTCCAGCGGAGGGACGCCTGATGGCGGACGGCGAGTACTCCGAGCGGCTGCAGGCCCTCGGTCTCGATGCGGAGGTGCGTGAGTTCCCCGAGGGCACCCGCACCGCCCAGGATGCCGCCGATGCGATCGGCTGCGCGGTCGCGGCGATCGTCAAGAGTCTCGTGTTCGTTCTCGACGGCGAACCGCTGCTCGTGCTGGTCTCCGGCGCCAACCGCGTCGACACGGATGCGCTCGGTGCGCGCCTCGGGGGAACGCTCGGGAAGGCGGATGCGCGCACCGTCAAGGAGGTGACCGGCTACTCGATCGGTGCTGTACCACCGCTCGCGCACGCGCGGCCGCTGCGCACCGTGATCGACGCGGAGCTCGTGGAGCTGGACGTCCTGTGGGCGGCGGCCGGTACCGCATCCTCGGTGTTCGCGATCACTCCCGCCGAGCTCGTCCGCCTCTCCGGCGGCGAGGTGCTCCCCGTCGCGCCCCCGTCCCCGCCGCCCGGTGCTTGAGTAGCCCGCGAAGCGGGCGCCCCCCGGTGGTTGAGTAGCCCGCGAAGCGGGCGTATCGAAACCCGCGGTGCGGATGCGGATTTCGATGCGCGGCCTTCGGCCGCTACTCAATCCGCGGTGGAGCGCTGGGGGCGCGGCGCACCGCGACGCGCTCGAGCAGCTCGAGCAGCACGCGCGCGGAGCGCTGCCAGTCGTAACGGGCCGCCTGCCTCCGCGCTGCTGCCGAGCGGCGCGCCCACTCCTCCGGGTCGCCGAGCACCCGGATGCCGGCGGCGACCGCCGCGACATCGCGGGGGTCGGCATACACGCCCGCCTCTCCCCCGATCTCACGGAAGATCGGGATGTCGGAGACCACGATGGGCGTCCCGCGCACCATCGCCTCGACGAGCGGGAGCCCGAAGCCCTCGTCGAACGACGCCGTCACGAGCGCGAAGGCGGAATCCAGCAGCGCGCCGTACTCGGCATCCGTGACGCCGCCGTGCACGACGAGCGACCCCTCGGGCGCGAGCTCCTCGAGACGTTCTCGCTCGGATGCCGAGATGCGGCTCAGCAGGTGCAGCCGGTGCCCGGGCAGCTCGTGCAGGGCGCGGGCGAGGGTGTCCACGTTCTTGTAGGGCATGAACGAGCCCATGTAGACGAGCTCGCGTCCGGCGGGGAGCCGGCGCGCGGCGTCCGCCTCGACCGGGTCGGCGGCGTTCGGCACGACCGTGACGGGTCGGTCGGTCAGCCGGTGCTCGCGCATCAGCTCGCGTGTCGTCTCGGACACCGTCACCACCTCGTCGGCCCGGTTCAGCAGCATCCGCTGCGGCCACCACGCGAGGTGGTACAGCCGCCACATGACGCGGATCGGCCACGCCAGATCGCGCGGCGGCGTGCGGTTGCGGTAGTAGATGAGGTCGTGCAGCGTCAGCACGAGCCCGAAGCGGCGGCCCCACGAACCGATCGTCTGCATGGGGCTGAACAGCACGTCCGGATGGGCGGCGTTGAGACGCCGAGCGATGGTCAGCTCGCGCGGGCTCGTGGGGGCGGTCGCGAGGTGCCACCCAAGCTCGGGGAGCATCGCCAGCTGACCCTCGTCGGAGATCACCATGACGAGCTCGTGCCCCGCCTCCTGCGCGAGCGGAGCGAGCGCGGTCACCAGCCCGGCGGTGTAGCGGCTGATCCCGTCGTGCCGCGGGAAACGGATGTAGCGGCAGTCGACGAGGATCCTCACCTGGCCGCCCCGGGCGGCGTGCTGTTCGCCACCTCGGCGAGGAAGCCGCGGATGGCCTCCGCGACGAGTCCCGGTGCCTCGTAGTGCGCGAGATGGCCGGTCCCTGGCACGACCACGAGTCTCGCGTCGGGGAACAGCCCCACGGCGCTGCGCTGACCGGCGAGCGGCGCGATCCTGTCGACCTCCCCCGCGATGAGCACGGTCGGCACCTCGACGCGCGGCGCGGCCGCGCGGACGTCCGTGCTGATCGACGCGTCGAACGCCTCGGCGGCGATGCGCGCGTCCGAGAAGCCGTTGAAGTAGCGGTGGTGCTCCTCGTGGATCCAGCGCCGGAGCCTCGCATCCGGCGTCCTCACGAGGCTCATGCTCATGAACTGCACGATCAGCCAGTTGCCGAGCCACACCCGGGCGAACCCGGCAGGCATCGCGCGCGTGACGCCGTAGAAGGCGCGGGTCGCCGCGGTGATGCCGCGCCCGGCCGCGAGTTTCGGGTCGGTCGTGATGGGGTTCACGAGGACGAGCGCGCGCGCCGGCATCCCGCCGGCGATCGCGTGCGAGGTGACCATCGAGCCGAAGGAGTGCCCGAGCACGACGGGCGGTGTCGGCAGGCCGAGCGCCTCGATGAAGGCCGCGAGCCAGCGTCCATAGCCGGCGATCGAGTGCGGCGCCTCGGTGAGCGGCGTGGACACGCCGAACCCCGGCAGGTCGGGGCTGATGATCCGGATGCCGTCGAGCCGCGCGACGACCGGTTCCAAGCCGTGGTGGTCGCCGCGGTAGCCGTGCACGAGCACCACGACATCCCGTGCATCCTCGGGGCCGAAGTCCCAGACCCGGGTGCGGGAGCCGAGCACCTCGAGCTCGCGCTCGCGGACCGGGATGCGGGCGAGGGCGTCGGCGTGCGGCGAGGGGACGGACATCCCTGCGATTCTAGGCGCGCACCCAGGGCAGCAGGTGCCAGACTCGGACGGTGACGTTCACGGCTCCTATCACGCTGCCCGGCCTCGCCCTCGACCCGCTCTGGTACCGCCGTGCCGTGTTCTACGAGGTCATGGTGCGCTCCTTCGTCGACTCCAACGGGGACGGTTCCGGCGATCTCGGGGGCCTCATCTCGAAGCTCGACTATCTGCAGTGGCTCGGGGTGGACGCGCTGTGGATCCCGCCGATCTACCAGTCTCCGCTGCGCGACGGCGGGTACGACGTGGCCGACTACCGCAAGATCCTGCCGGAGTTCGGCACCCTCGAGGAGTTCCGCGAGCTCGTGACGAAGGCGCACGAGCGCAACATGCGCCTCATCATCGACCTGCCGCTCAACCACACCTCCGACCAGCACGAGTGGTTCCAGTCCTCCCGCAGCGACCCGGAGGGGCCGTACGGCGACTTCTACGTGTGGCGCGACACCGCCGACGGCTTCCCGGACGTCCGCATCATCTTCACCGACTACGAGGACTCCAACTGGGCCTTCGACGCCGAGCGGCGCCAGTTCTACTTCCACCGCTTCTTCTCGCACCAGCCCGACCTCAACTACCGCAACCCCGCCGTGCACGAGGCGGTCTTCGACATCATCCGCTTCTGGATGGATCTCGGCGTCGACGGGTTCCGGCTGGATGCGATCCCGTACCTCTACGAGTCGGAGGAGGGCTCGGGCGAGGGCGAACCGGAGACGCACGAGTTCATCAGGGCCGTGCGCCGGATGATGGACGAGCACTACCCGGGGCGCGTCATGATCGCGGAGGCCAACCAGTGGCCGGCCGAGGTCGTCGAGTTCATGGGCACGGACGAGGCGCCGGAGTGCCATCTCGCGTTCGATTTCCCGGTCATGCCGCGGATCTTCTACTCGTTGCGCTCTCAGTCGGCGCAGGAGCTGCAGCGGGTGCTGTCGGAGACGACCGAGGTGCCGACGGGTGCCGGCTGGGGCGTCTTCCTGCGCAACCACGACGAGCTGACCCTCGAGATGGTGTCCGAGGAGTACCGGCAGGCGATGTACGGCTGGTACGCCTACGACCCGCGGATGCGCGTCAACGTCGGCATCAGGCGCCGCCTCGCCCCACTGCTGGACAACTCGCGCGCCGAGCTCGAGCTCGCTCACGCGCTGCTGTTCTCGTTGCCGGGCTCGCCGTTCCTGTACTACGGCGACGAGATCGGCATGGGCGACAACATCTGGCTGCCCGACCGCGACGCCTCCCGAACGCCCATGCAGTGGACGCCCGACCGCAACGCGGGGTTCTCCTCGGCCGACCCCGGCAAGCTCTACCTGCCGGTGGTCCAGTCGCTCGTCTACAACTACACGCTCGTCAACGTCGAGTCGCAGCTGGCTCAGTCGCGCTCGCTTCTGCACTGGATCCGCAACGTCATCCACGTGCGGAAGGCGCATCCGGCCTTCGGACTCGGCTCGATCCGGGTGCTGCGCACCAACCACGAGTCGGTGCTCGCGTTCCTGCGCGAGTACGAGGGCTCGGGGACGCCGTTCGGCGACGCGCCCGAGCGCGTGCTGTGCGTGTTCTCCTTCTCGCACAACCCGGTCTCGGTGTCGATCGACCTCGCGGGCGACGAGGGGATGACCCCGTTCGATCTGTTCGGCGGGGGCGCGTTCCCCGTCGTGGGCGACGACGGCATCCTGACCCTCACCCTGGCCACCCAGAGCTTCTACTGGCTGCACCTCGGCGAACCTCACGCGACGCTCCCGCGCGCCTTCTGAACCGCGTCCGCTCGCGGCTCTAGGCTTCGGCCATGACCACCAGTTGGGCCGATCGCCTCGGCGTGTTCGACCTCGAGACCACCGGTGTCGACGTGGAGACCGCGCGGATCGTCACGGCCTGCATCGCCATCATCGATGCGGACGGTCAGGTCCTGCAGCGCTGGGACTGGATCGCCGACCCCGGCGAGGAGATCCCGGATGCGGCGGCCGAGGTGCACGGCATCACGACCGAGCGGGCGCGGGCGGAGGGGCGCTCGAGCGAGCTCGTCGTCGCCGAGATCAGCCAGACCCTGCGCACCCTGTTCGGGCTCGGGGTTCCGGTGGTCGTTTACAACGCCCCCTACGACCTGTCGCTGCTGGATCGCGAGTGCCGCCGCAACGAACTCGCACCGCTCGTCGATCCGGCGCCCGTCATCGACCCGCTCGTGCTCGACAAGCAGATCGACACCTATCGAAAGGGCAAGCGCACTCTCGAGGCGGCAGCCGCCCACTACGGTGTCGCGCTCGACGACGCGCACGACGCGGGGGCGGATGCGATCGCGGCGGGCCGGGTCGCGCAGGCGCTTCTCGCGGCGCGTCCCGACGAGCTCGGCATCCCGATCGCCGATCTCCACGGCCGCCAGGAGATCTGGTACGCCGAGCAGGCCAGGCGGTTCCAGGACTACATGCGCCGCCGCCGCGGCGACGAGACGTTCACGGCGTCGACCGCCTGGCCGGTGAAGTACCCGGCGCATCCCGGCGCCTACCGCGACACGCAGCCGATCCCTCCGCTCGAGCCGCGCATCGGACGGGTGCCGGTCATCGACTTCAGCCGCCCGCTCGCCCTGCAGATCGCACCGCCCCCCGAAGCGCCTCGCGCGCTGGATGCCGCCCCGCCCGAAGCGCGTGAGGCGTTCCCCGGCCTCGTTCCCGACTCCGAACCGCCCGCCGTCTCCGACGGCGCCGCGTCGGAGTCGGTGCCGCTCGCGCCGACGTTCGTGGAGCCTGCCGAGCGGGAGCCGCTCCCGGACCCTGCCGAGACGGCCGAGGTCGCCGAGGGGATCGAGCAACCGGACGAGGAGTCTCCGGAGGGCACGGGCGCGCGCCCCGCCGTGCTCCGCGTGGCCGCCGCGATCGTGACCGACGGCGACGGACGGACGCTGCTCGTGCGGAAGGCCGGAACGAGTCACTTCATGCAACCGGGCGGCAAGATCGAGGAGGGCGAGAGCGCGATCGAGACGCTCAGCCGCGAACTCGCCGAGGAGATCGGCGTCGAGCTCGACACCACGACCGCGGAATATCTCGGGCTTTTCCGCGCGGTCGCCGCGAACGAGGACGATACGGTGGTCATGGCGGCGGTGTTCGCGATGGCGATCGACGGCGAGGTGACACCCGGCGGCGAGATCGAGGAGCTGCTGTGGGTCGACGACCCCGACCTGGATCTCGACGGCGTCGACGTGGCGCCGCTCACCCGCGACGAGCTGCTCCCCGTCTGGGAGCGCCGCCGCGCCCAGGCCTTCGGCTTCTGAGCAGCGCCCGCCCCTGCGGACCGAGCCCTCGTGGATCAACCCCGCAGCGGCAACCCCGCTGATTGAGTAGCCGCGCAGCGGCGTATCGAAATCCAAAGGGCGCCGGACACCGGAGACCGGCATCCGACGCCCCTTCTCGGGTGCTTTACTGATCGAGCCAGATGCTCTTGTAGAACCGGAAGCTGGGCGTCGTATCACCCTTATAGCCCATGACATTCGACCGGACCACGTCGAAGTCGGCGGTCACGAAGGTGAACGCAGCCGGTCCGCGCTCGGCGAGGATCGTCTCGGACTGCGAGTACAACTCCTCCCGGGCATCCGGGTCGAGCTCGGAGCGGGCCGCGGCGATGAGCGCGTCGTACTCCGGGTCGCTCCAGTTCCCGTAGTTCGTCGCTCCGCCGGTGACGAAGCCGCCGGACAGCCGTTCGTCGGGGTCGGCGCTCATCGTGTAGCCCGTCTGGTACATGTCGAAGTCGCCACTGCTGGCGCGCTGCGACGTGGTCGTCGACTCCTGGAATTCGAGCGTGATCGTGATGCCGATCTCCGCGAGCTGCTGCTGGATGACCTCGGCCTGCCGGGTCTGGAACGCCGAGGTCGACACGGCCATGATGCTCGCCTCGAACCCGTCGGCGTAGCCCGCCTCGGCGAGCAGTTCTCGGGCGCGATCCAGGTCGGGCTCGCCGTAGACCGCCTCCTTGGCGGAGCCCCAGCGGTCCGGCGGGAGGTATCCGGCGTAGAGGACGGTGCCCTGTCCGGAGTTGGCCGCGTCGAGCAGCTCCTGACGGTCGAGTGCGAAGTAGATCGCCTGGCGGACCCGCACATCGTCGAACGGCGCGCGCGAGGTGTTGAGACGCAGGTGGAGCGACAGAGTGCCGGCACCGCCATACCACTTGAGCTCCGGGTCGACCTTCATGCTGTCGATGAACTCGGGGGCCGCGCGCCAGAGGAAGTCGACCGTGCCGCTGCGGATCGCTGCCGCCCGCGCGTTGTCGTCACCGCTCCAGGTCATGTCGATCCCGTCGAGGTAGGGCAGCTCGGGGTCCCAGTAGTCCTCGTACTTGTCGAGGGAGACCTGCTGCCCCGCCGCGCGCTCAGCGAGGACGAAGGGGCCGGTCCCGCCGTCGACGGAGCCGTTGAGCCCGCCCGCCTCGACGACGTCGCGGTCCACGATCGACGACCCGACCGAGCTGAACATCGTCAGCAGGGGCGCCGTCGGCTCGGACACGGTGAACTCCACGGTCTTGTCGTCGAGCACCTCGATGTTGGTGATCGTTGAGAAGCTGTTCGCACGGGGCGACGCGGTGGCGGGATCCATGATGCGCTCGATCGAGTACTTGACGTCGTCCGCCGTCACCTTGCGTCCGCTGTGGAAGGTCGCGTCGCGCAGGGTGAAGGTGTAGCTCAGTCCGTCGTCCGAGACCTCCCACGCCTCGGCGAGTCCCGCGACCAGTTCGCCGCGGACCGACTCGAGGAGCGATTCGTAGACCTGCTCCATGACCACATAGGCGGCGCTCTCGGTCGCGGTGTGCGGGTCGATGTTGTTCGGCTCGAGCCGCATCAGAAAGGCCAGGCGGCCCCCGGGCTCCGGCGTGCCGCCGGTGTCCTCGTCCTCCAGCCGGATGTTCGCGTCTTCGGTGGCATCGTCGCTCACGGTGGTCGGCGGTGTCGCGCAGGCGGCCAGCGCTCCGATGATCGCGCCGACGATCGCCATCCGGGCGATTCGGCGCACTCTCTTCTCAGTCACGTGCTTCTCTCCAGGTGTTCAAGGGGTGATGGACGCCGACGGTGCTGAAGTGAATCGCGCCCCGGTTGACCTTATCGGAGTGTAGAGCGCATAAGGTTACGAATTCGGGCTCTTGTTACACAAAATTTACGAGATTCGTAACTATTGACGCTGAGAGGTGCGAAGCCGCGGATCGAGCGAGTCGCGGAGCGCGTCGCCGAGCAGGTTGAAGCTGAGCACCGTGAGCACGATGAAGAGACCGGGCACGAGCGATGGCCAGAGCGAGATCTCCATGTTGGCCTTGCCCGAGGCGAGCATGCCGCCCCACGACGGTGAAGGGGGCTGCACACCGAGGCCGAGATAGCTCAGGGAGGCCTCGACGAGGATGATCTCCGCGAGCGCGACGCTGATCTGCACGAGGATCGGGGCCGCCGCATTGGGCAGGACGTGACGGAGGAGCAGACGGAGGTTCCCGAGCCCGACTGAGCGGCCCGCGTCGATGTACACCTCGCGCGAGACGGTCATCGTCGCCCCGCGCGTGATGCGGGCGAGAGCCGGGATGTAGACGATGGTGAGCGCGATGATGAGGTTGCGCGTCTCGGGACCGAGCGTCGCGACGACGGTGAGCGCGAGCAGGATCGTCGGGAATGCGAAGAGCACGTCCATGACCCGCATCGAGGTCGCGTCGAAGAGCCCGCCCCAGTAGCCGGAGATCAGCCCGATCGGGACGCCGATGAGGCTCGCGAGGGCGGCGACGGAGAGCGCGACCGAGAGGGAGGCCTGGGCGCCGTAGAGGGCCCGGCTCAGCAGGTCCCGTCCGAGCTCGTCGGTGCCGAGCGGGAAGTAGGCGCTCGGCGGCTGGAGCCGGTAGCCCGTGAAGATCTCGGCCGGGTCGTGCGGGCTGATGATGGGCGCCAGCAGCGCCGCAAGCAGCATGACGGCGGCGATGATCGCGCCGGCGCGCCCGAAACCGTCGCGCAAGACCATGCGCAGCACCGACGGCTTCCGCGGGGATGCCGCGCGGGTCGCGGAAGGGGAGACGGTCGTGTTCTCAGCCATGGCGGCGCAACCTCGGATCCACGTACATGTAGACGATGTCGACGATGAGGTTCACCGCGAGGTAGAAGAAGGCGAGGAAGACCACGAGTCCTTGGAGCAGCGGGTAGTCGCGCTGGTAGATGGACTGCACGACGAGGCTTCCCAGCCCGCCCCAGGAGAAGACCTGCTCGACGACGACGGTGCCGCCGAGCAGACTGCCCGCCTGGATGCCGACGATGGTGATGACGGGGATGAGCGAGTTCCGCAGCGCGTGCCGGGTCACGACGATCCACTCCCGAAGGCCCTTGGCGCGCGCGGTGCGCACGTAGTCCTGCTTGAGCACCTCGAGCAGGGCGGAGCGGGTCATCCGCATCGTGACGGCGGCGAGGCTGGTCCCGAGGGTCAGCGCGGGGAGGATCAGGAAGCGGAAGTGATCCCAGCTGAACTCGAAGTCGTTCGATCCGCTCGACGGGAGCCAGCGCAGGACCACGGCGAAGAGCGCGATCAGCAGGATCCCGAGCCAGAAGTTCGGCACCGAGACGCCGAGGAGGGAGACGAAGCGAGCCCCGACGTCCAGCGGGCCGTTGCGCCGCGTCGCCGAGAGGATGCCGAGCGGGATCGCGATCAGCAGGGAGACGACGATGGCGGCGACGGTGAGCTCGAGGGTGAGCGGGAACCGTTCGATGATCTCCGTGAGCACCGGTTTCCCGCTGCGGAACGAGGTGCCGAGGTCCCCGGTGAGCAGATGGCCGAACCAGCTCGCGAACTGCACGTGGATCGGCTGGTCGAGGCCGAAAGCCGCGCGGAGAGCCTCCTCGGCGACCTCGTTCCCGAGTTCCTCGGCGGCGAGCGCGTCCACGATGTCGCCGGGAACGAGCCGGATCATGAAGAACGCCGCGACCGCGACCCCGAGCATGACGGGAAGCATGGCGATGACGCGCACGATGACGACGCGGATCATCGGGGGTGTCCCGGGGCTGAGGCGGCTGTGTTCACGAGTGCTCGGGGGTCTCCCGGATCGCGTTGTCCTCGCCGAACATGAAGGATCGTTTGGGCGTGTTGAGGATGAGGAAGGTCTGCGTCTCGCGCACCCCTTCCACCTGCGGCAGCACGTCGGTCATGAAGTCTCCGAGTTCGGCGTTCGACGGGAAGAACGCGACCCCGACGACGTCGAACTGTCCGAGGGTCTGGTACACGTAGGAGAACTCCGGCCGGCGGACGAGTTCGTCGAGCACGCTCTCGATGCGTTGCGGCTCGACGCGCATCCCGATGACCGCGTGGGTGTTGAGGCCGAGTCGCTTGGGGTCGCCGACACCGATGATCCGCAGCGTCTTCGACTTGAGGAGGTTGTCGATCCGGCGCCGCACCGCTCCCTCGGTGAGGTCGACGAGCTTCGCCAGTTCGACGTTGCTCACGCGCGCATCGGTCTGGAGGGCGCTGATGAGCTTCCTGTCGATCGCGTCGAGACCTTCGGGCATCGCGAGTTCCTTTCTTCGGCGACGGGGCGCCGTTCGGGCCATCGCTACTCTGATCGTACAGAATCAAAGTTCAAACTACGAAAAACGTAACGAATGGCATGCTACATTGCTTAAAACGCAACCACATTCGGTGACGTTCGCCTGATCGAACGTCACCGTAGGAGTCATCACCCATGCTGCTGGAAGTCGAGCGCTTGCGCACCGAGTTTGCGACACGGCGTGGCGTGGCCACCGCGGTGGACGACGTCTCCTTCTCGCTCCGTGAGGGGGAGACTCTTGCCCTGGTCGGCGAGTCGGGATGCGGGAAGTCGGCCACGGCGCTCTCGCTCATGCGGCTGATCGCGGAGCCCGGAACCGTCTCCGGGGTCGTCCGCCTCGACGGCGTCGACCTGCTCGGGCTCGGCGAGCGGGAGATGCGCGAGGTCCGCGGACGCCAGCTCGCGATGGTGTTCCAGGACCCGATGACCTCGCTCAACCCCGCCCTCAAGGTCGGATTGCAGATCACCGAGCCCCTCCGGACCCACCTCGGACTGAGCCGTGCGGAGGCCCGCGCGCGAGCGGCCGAACTGCTCAGGCTCGTCGGCATCCCGGAGGCCGAGCGTCGGCTCGGCGACTACCCGCATCAGTTCTCCGGAGGGATGCGCCAGCGCGTCATGATCGCGATCGCGCTCGCCTGCAGCCCTCGGCTCATCCTCGCCGACGAGATCACCACGGCGCTCGACGTGACCATCCAGGCGCAGGTGCTCGAGCTGCTGAAGGAGCTCATCGGCCGCACCGGTGCCGCCGTGCTCCTCATCACGCACGACCTCGGCGTCGTCGCGGGCATGGCGGATCGGGTCAACGTCATGTACGCGGGGCAGATCGTCGAGACCGCCACGACCGAGGAGCTGTACGCCAGCCCCGCGATGCCCTACACCTGGGGCCTGCTCGACTCGGTCCCCCGCACCGACCGCGAGCCGACGGGCCGGCTCGTCCCGATCGAGGGATCGCCGCCGGACCTGGTCGAGTTGCCGACCGGATGCCGCTTCCGCGCGCGATGCCGGTTCGCACGCGACATCTGCGCCGAGCGCGTCCCGGACCTGGCCAGCGTGCCGAGCGAGCACGGCGTGCACCTCGCACGCTGCTGGGGCACCGCCGAGGGCGGTTGGCTCGTCGGATCCGACCGGCACGCTGCGCTGGAGGCCGATGGCGGCGCGCGGGGGTCGGGTCGTGGCTGAGGCCGCCGCGCCGTTGCTCGAGGTCGCCGACCTCGGCGTCGAGTTCAGCGTGCCAGGCAAGGGCAGGCTCCGTGCCGTCGATGGCGTCTCGTTGACGATCCGCAGCGGCGAGACGCTCGGGCTCGTGGGCGAGTCGGGCTGCGGCAAGTCGACCCTCGGTCGCGCCATCATCAACCTGACCAAGCCCACACGAGGTTCGGTGCGACTCGACGGTGTCGAGATCGCCGGACGCAGCCCGGCACGGATGCGGCCGGTGCGGCGGCAGATGCAGATGGTGTTCCAGGATCCGTTCGCCTCGCTCAACCCGAGGATGACGGTCGGTGAGACTCTCACCGAGACGCTCCGTGTGCACCGGCTCGCCGGCGACAGGACGGGCCGGCAGCGACGGGTGCGCGAGCTTCTGGACGCGGTCGGACTGCCGGCCGAGGCGGCGGACCGCTTTCCCCACGAGTTCTCGGGGGGTCAACGGCAACGGGTGGGGGTGTCCCGCGCCCTCGCAGCGGAGCCGCGTCTCATCGTGCTCGACGAACCGATCTCGGCGCTCGACGTCTCGATCCAGGCTCAGACGATCAACCTGCTCGAGACGCTGCAGGACGAGCTCGGCCTCGCCTATCTCTTCATCGCGCACGACCTCGCCGTGGTCAGGCACATCTCCGACCGGATCGCCGTGATGTACCTCGGCCGGGTCGTCGAGGTGTCCGAGCGGCTCGACCTCTACGTGCGGCCGCAGCACCCCTACACCCAGGCGCTGCTGTCGGCCGTCCCGATCCCGGACCCGGTGGTCGAGAGGCAGCGCACCCGCATCGTCCTCGAGGGGGACGTGCCGAGTCCGCTCGATCCGCCGTCCGGCTGCCGGTTCCGTACGCGCTGCTGGAAGGCCCAGGCGGTCTGCGCCGAAACCGAGCCCGAACTCGTCCCGCGCTCGCCCGGCCACTGGTCGGCCTGTCACTTCCCGGAGGTGGGCGCTTCCGCTTGATCCCGTGGCGTCCGACGGTCGGACGCCACGATTCCCGGGTACCACCCTGCCGCGCGGCCACGACACAGGGCCGCACGGCGACGACAAAGATTGGACTGCAGCTGTGAGCATCACCGTGAGTGACCTGACGATCACCGAGGACCAGTACGCGCGAGCGCGCCGGATCCACGACGAGGCCATCGTCTTCGACGGAAGCTCCGTTCTCAAGGAGGAGCCGGCGCACTTCGAGCGCGCGTTCGCGGGCGGGGTGACCGGCACCAATCACACCGTCGCCAGCCCGCATGAGGGCTACGAGGAGGCCGTCGCGGACATGGCGCGCTGTGCGCGCTGGATCGCCGACAACTCGGACAAGGGGATCCTCGCCACGACCGTCTCCGACATCGAGGAGGCGAAGCGTTCCGGACGCGAGGCGATCGTCTTCGGTCCGCAGAACGCCGAGTTCCTCGGCACCGAGCTCGGCCGGCTCGACGTGGCCTACCAGCTCGGGATGCGCATCATGCAGCTGACCTATCAGCGGCAGAACTACCTCGGGGCGGGATGCGGCGAGACCTCCGACGCCGGTCTCTCGCGCTTCGGGCGTCGCGTCGTCGAGGAGATGGACGAGCTGGGGATCGTCGTGGACGTCTCGCACTGCGGTCGGGCGACGGCGCTCGACGCGTTCGCCGCGTCGAAGAACCCCGTCGTGTTCACCCACGCGCATTCGTCCGCGATGTCACCGCACGTCCGTGCCAAGGACGACGATGTCATCCGGGCGCTCGCCGACCAGGGCGGCGTCATCGGGATCACCGCTCTCTCCGCGTTCAACGCGGACCCGGCGGAGCCGACCAAGCGACAGGGGCTGACGGGGTTCCTGCGTCACGTGACTCACGTCGCCGAACTCGTGGGGATCGACCACGTCGGCATCGGGCTGGACTTCGACGAGACCAACACACCGGAGAAGTTCGCCGCCGACCACGCGAAGAGCCCGGAGCTCGTGACGGTCTTCGGCTGGGACGACAAGCGCATCCACGGCCTCGCCGATGCGAGTGAGGAGTTCAACGTGACCCTCGCGCTGGTCTCGGCAGGGTTCTCGGATGAGGAGATCGTCAAGGTGCTCGGCGCCAACTTCCTGCGGGTGTTCCGGCAGGTCTGGGGCTCCTGAGGTCTTCGAGGCACGAGGCGGAGGCGCGATGACGACGGTCCTGACCACCCGGCATTACACGGAGCACGTGCTCGACGAGCTGCGGGAGCTTTTCCCGGAGGTCGCCTTCGCCCGTCTGGGGCGGGAGGGCGAGATCCCGCCCGAGGCGGCGGACGCGACGGTCCTGTTGCGCTGCGTGATGTCCAAGCCGGAGCTGTCCGCGGTGCTCGCCGCGGTGCCGACGATTCGGTGGATCCATTCGTGCACGGCCGGGTTCGATCAGCTCCTCGTCCCGGAGATCGAGGAGCGCGGTCTGCTCGTGACCCGCAGCGGCGAGTCCCACCACATCCAGATCGCCGAGTGGGCGATCGCGGGGCTCATGGCTCTCGCGAAGCAGTTCCCGCTCGCCCTGCGGGCGCAGGCGGAGCACCGCTGGATCGGCTCCGGCGGATGGGCGCAGCCGGTCGAGTTCTACGGTTCGACGCTCGGGATCATCGGAGCCGGGGCGATCGGCACCGAGATCGCGAAGCGCGCCCAGGCGTTCGGGATGCGCGTGCTCGGCACGAAGCGGACCCCCGATGTGCTTCCCGGCTACGACGAGGTGCTCGGGCCGGACGGATTGGAACGGCTGCTGCGCGAGTCCGATTTCGTCGTCGTGGCGTGCCCGCTGACGTCGGAGACCAGGGGCATGCTCGGCGCCGAGCAGCTCGCGATGATGAAGCCGACCGCGTACATCAGCAACATCGCGCGCGGCGCCATCTTCGACGAGCGCGCGCTCATCGCGGCGCTCGAGTCTGGTGCGATCGCGGGGGCGGCGCTCGACGCGTTCGTCACCGAGCCGCTCCCCGCGGACGATCCGATCTGGACGACCAGGAACGTGCTCGTGACCCCGCACGCCTCCGGGCGCTCGGCGGCGGCGGCGGTGCGCGCGCACGAGGAGTTCATCGCGAACCTCCGGCGGTTCGAGGCCGGCGAGCCGCTCCACCACGTCCTCGGGGACGCACGACTGGGGTACTGACCGCGGACGCACGAACGCGGATGCCGCACCGGAAGGGTGTTCCGGTGCATCGCGAACGGCTCGTGCACGAGCCGCCGGATCAACCGCCTACTTGCCGAAGTTCTTGTAGCGCGTGTTGAACTTCTCGACGCGGCCGGCGCTGTCGAGGATGCGCTGCTTGCCCGTGTAGAACGGGTGCGAGGCCGACGAGATCTCGACGTCCACGACCGGGTAGGTCTCTCCGTCCAGCTCGATCGTCTTGTCGCTCGTCAGGGTCGAGCGAGTGAGGAAGGTCTCGCCGCTCGCCAGGTCGCGAAAGACGATCGCCTGGTAGTCGGGGTGGATGTCGGTCTTCATGAGGTACCTCAGTCGGAGATGGTTCAAAAAGGGGAGAGTCGGCGGGCCCGATCGGGCCGACTACCAAGCCTAGCAGACTAGCTCCAGTGGGCGCGCGCCGCGAAGCGGCCGTCTTCGCTCGTCGAGACCACGAGCGGCAGGCCGAAGGCCTCGGAGAGGCGCTCGCCGGTGAGCACCTCGGCGACCGGACCGGCGGCGTGGATGCGTCCCCCGGCGAGCAGGAGCGCGTGCGTGAACCCCGCGGGGATCTCCTCCACGTGGTGGGTGACCATGATCATCGCAGGGGCATCGGGAGCCTGCGCGTAGCCGCCGAGCAGCTGGACGAGCTCCTCCCGCGCTCCGAGGTCGAGGCTCGCGGCGGGCTCGTCGAGCAGCAGCAGCTCCGGGTCGGTCATGACGGCGCGGCCGATCTGCACGCGCTTCTGCTCCCCGTCCGACAGGGTGCCGAAGCGGCGGTCGCGCAGTTCGTCGAGACGCCACTCGCGCATGACCCGATCGGCGCGCCTGGTGTCGACGTCCTCGTAGGCCTCGTTCCAGCGTCCGGTGACCGCATAGGCGGCCGTCAGCACGACGTCGAAGACGGTCTCGTCGCGCGGGATGCGACGAGCGAGCGGGGTGGACGCGACGCCGATGCGCGGACGCAGCTCGAAGACGTCGACCTTGCCGAGCCGCTCCCCCAGCACCCGAGCGGTTCCCGAACTCGGATGTATGGCGGCCGAGGCGAGGTTGAGGATCGTGGTCTTGCCGGCGCCGTTCGGGCCCAGAACGACCCAGCGTTCGTCGGATTCGACCGCCCAGTTCAACCCGTCGAGGATCGTGTTCCCATCGCGGACGACCGAGACGTCCTCGAACTCCAAAACCCGCACCATGATGCGATCAGCCTAGTCGCCCCCGTGCTCGCGCGAATCCTCGTCCGAGCGCAGCACCGCGTCGTACACGGCGAGGGTGCGCTCGGCGATACTGGCCCAGCTGAACTCCGCCTCGGCGCGCATCCGGCCCGCCTCCCCCATGAGCCGCGCGGTCGCCGGGTCGGCGAGCACCTCCGAGAGCACAGAGGCGAGATCGGCGATGAAGCGCTCTGGGGCGACGGGGGTTCCCGTGCCGTCGTCGAGCTGCTCGATCGGCACGAGGCGACCGGTGAGTCCGTCGGCGACCACCTCGGGGATGCCGCCCGTCGCGGTGCCGACCACCGGTAGCCCGCACGCCATCGCCTCGAGGTTGACGATGCCGAGCGGTTCGTACACCGAGGGACAGACGAACACCGTGCCCGAGCTCAGGACGGCCGCGAGCTCGTGCTGCGGCAGCATCTCCTCGATCCAGACGACCCCGCCGCGCTCCTCCTGCAGCACCCGCACCCCCTCCTGCACCTCGGCGAGGATCTCGGGCGTGTCGGGTGCGCCGGCGCACAGCACGAGCTGCACCGCGGGGTCGAGCCGACGCGCGGCCTCGAGCAGGTAGGGCAGCCCCTTCTGGCGGGTGATCCGGCCGACGAAGACGACGCTCGGGCGCTCGGGGTCGATGCCGAACCTCTCGAGCACGGCGGCGTCCTCCCTCGGGTGCCAACGCTCGAGGTCGATCCCGTTGTGCACGACGTGCACCCGTGCCGGGTCGATGTCCGGGTAACTGCGCAGGATGTCGGCGCGCATGCCGGCGCTCACGGCGATCACGGCGTCCGCGGTCTCGAATGCGGTTCTCTCGATCCAGCTCGACACCGCGTAGCCGCCGCCGAGCTGCTCCGCCTTCCACGGGCGCAGCGGCTCGAGCGAGTGCGCCGTGACGACATGCGGGATGCCGTGCAGGAGCTTGGCGAGGTGGCCTGCCGCGTTCGCGTACCAGGTGTGGGAGTGGACGAGATCGGCCCCCGCGACATCCTCGGCCATCTGCAGGTCGACGCCGAGCGTCGCGAGCGCCGGGTTCGCGGAGGTGAGCTGCGGCGGCACGAGGTAAGCGTAGCTGTGCGGCTCGTCGCGAGGCAGTCCGAAGCAGCGCACGACCACGTCGATGTCGCGGCGCAGAGCCGCCACCAGCTCGGCGACATGCACGCCTGCTCCTCCGTAGACCTCGGGCGGATACTCACGGCTCAGAACATCGACTCGCATGCCTGTCGACGCTAGTACACCCTCGATCGCTGTCCTAGGGTTGTGCCATGGCAGCATCGCCCAAGGTCTTCGGGATCGTCCTCGCGGGCGGGGAGGGGAAGCGGCTGATGCCGCTGACGGCCGACCGGGCGAAGCCCGCCGTCCCGTTCGCGGGCGGGTACCGGCTCATCGACTTCGCGCTGTCGAACCTCATCAACTCCGGGCTGCGCCAGATCGTCGTGCTCACGCAGTACAAGTCGCACTCGCTCGACCGGCACGTCTCGCAGACCTGGCGGCTGTCGGGGATGCTGGGAGCCTACGTCGCCTCCGTGCCGGCCCAGCAGCGGCTCGGCAAGCGCTGGTTCTCGGGCTCCGCGGACGCGATCCTGCAGAGCCTCAACCTCATCCGCGACGAGAAGCCCGACATCGTGGTCGTCGTGGGGGCCGACCACGTCTACCGCATGGACTTCAGTCAGATGATCCAGGCGCACCTCGACTCCGGCCAGGGGGTCACGGTCGCCGCCATCCGGCAGCCCATCTCCCTCGCCGACCAGTTCGGCGTCATCGAGCTCGATGCGAAGGACCCGACGCGGATCGCCGCGTTCCGCGAGAAGCCGAAGGACGCGGTGGGCCTCGCCGACTCCCCCGGCGAGATCCTCGCGTCGATGGGCAACTACGTGTTCGACGCCGAGGTGCTCATCGACGCCGTGCAGCGCGACGGCGCACGGGCCGACTCCAACCACGACATGGGCGGCGACATCGTGCCCGACTTCGTCGCACGCGGACAGGCGGCCGTCTACGACCTCAATCGCAACGAGGTGCCAGGCGCAACCGACCGGGATCGCTTCTACTGGCGCGACGTCGGGACGATCGACTCGTTCTTCGAGGCGCACCAGGACCTGATCTCCGCGCTGCCGGTGTTCAACCTGTACAACCAGGCGTGGCCGATCTACAGTCAGCAGCTCAACTCACCGCCCGCCAAGTTCGTACGGGACGAGAAGAACACCGTGGGGACGGCGATCGACTCGATCGTGTCGCTCGGCTGCGTCGTCTCCGGCGGGCAGCTCGAGCGGGTCGTGCTGGGCCCCTGGGTGACGGTCGCGTCGGGGGCCCGGGTGGTGGACTCGGTGATCTTCGAGCGGGTCGACATCGGCGCGAACGCCACGGTGCAGCGCGCTATCCTCGACAAGGACGTCGTCGTCGCGCCCGGCGCCACGGTCGGCGTCGATCACGACGCCGACCGGAATCGCGGCTTCACGGTGACCGACTCTGGCATCACGGTCGTCGGCAAGGGCGTCCGCGTCGACTGACGCCAGCCCGCAGCCCGCATCCGAAGGACCTCTCCCCCATGGCCCGCTTCCTCGTCGTGCTCGATGTCGACTCCACGCTCATCGAGGACGAGGTGATCGAGCTGCTCGCGGAGGTCGCGGGAACGCGCGAGGCCGTCGCGGAGGTGACGCTGCGCGCCATGAACGGGGAACTGGACTTCGCCGAGAGCCTGCGGGAGCGCGTCGCGACCCTTGCGGGTCTTCCGACTGCGGTGTTCGCCGAAGTGCTCTCGCACGTCACGGTCACCCGCGGCGTGCCGGAGCTCATCGCGGCCGTCCACGCGGCTGGCGGTGCGGTCGCGGTTGTGTCCGGGGGGTTCCACGAGGTCATCGATCCGCTCGCCGAACGCCTCGGCCTCGACTTCTGGCGGGCGAACCGGCTCGAGGTGGCGGACGGACATCTCACGGGCGGGCTGATCCCGCCGATCGTCGACGCGGCGGCGAAGGCCGAGGCGCTTGGCGAGTGGGCGGATGCGGTGGGCGTGCCGCTCGCGCAGACCCTCGCCGTGGGCGACGGCGCCAACGATCTGCCGATGATGGCGCTCGCGGGTCTCTCGGTCGGCTTCGACGCGAAGGCGCCGGTGCGCGATGTCGCCGACGTTCTGCTCGACGAGCGGGACCTCTCGATGCTGCTCCCGCTCATCGGGCTCGGGCGCTAGCCGGCTGGGCGGGCGCCCTTCGGCGGGCTCAGTGCCCCATGCCGAGGCCGCCGTCGACGGGGATGACGGCCCCCGAGATGTACCCCGCGTCGTCGGAGGCGAGCCAGGTGATGACGCGCGCGACCTCGGTGGGCGAGGCGAACCGGGCGGCGGGAATCTGGGCGAGGTACTGCTTCCTCTGCTTCCCGTGCAGTTGGGCCGTCATGTCGGTCTCGATGAAGCCGGGCGCCACGACGTTCGCGGTGATCCCGCGGGGGCCGAGTTCGCGGGTGAGCGACCGGGCGATGCCGACGAGTCCTGCCTTCGAGGCGGCGTAGTTGATCTGACCGGCGTTCCCGAACAGCCCGACCACGCTCGAGACGAGGATCACGCGACCGAACCGCGCCTTGAGCATGCCCTTCGAGGCGCGCTTGACGACACGGAACGCGCCGGAGAGGTTCGTGTCGATCACCTCCGTGAAGTCCGTCTCGCTCATCCGCAGCAGGAGGGCGTCGCGGGTGATCCCGGCGTTCGCGACCACGACCTCGACCGGTCCGAGCTTCTCCTCGATCTCGGTGAAGGCCGCGTCGAGGGATGCGGTGTCGGTGACGTCGGCGCGAACCGTGAGCGCACCGTCCGGGCCCTTGCCCGAACGGGCCGTCACCGCGACGCGGTGGCCTTGGGCGAGGAACTCGGCGGCGATCACATAGCCGATGCCGCGGTTGCCCCCGGTGACGAGGACGGTGCGAGAGGTCATGGTTCATGAGCCTAGCGGCGCGACGACGTAGGCTCGGTTCATCGTCCATCGCAGCGCACCGCATGTCGTCACCGAGCTCCCCCTCTCCCCCGAGGCGGAGCGGCGATCGCGCATGCTCAAGTACTCGATCGCGATGGGGATCCGGGTGGTGTGCATCGCGCTGTGTCTCGTCGTGCCGGGCTGGTGGCTGCTCATCCCGGCCGCGGGGGCGGTGTTCCTGCCGTACTTCGCGGTCGTCATCGCCAACAACGCCGGGGGCGGCGGGCGCGGCGCGGTGCAGCGCCCGGGGGCGATGGTGCCGCGCGATCCGGACTCGCCGGAGGACGGGCGATGATCGGCTTCGGCGACCCCGGCATCCGCTGCTCGTCCGCGGGCTGCACGCGCGATGCGGCGTACCGGGTGAACTGGCGCAACCCCCGCATCCACGCTCCCGAGCGGGTGAAGGTGTGGCTCGCCTGCATCGAGCACCGCGACACCCTCGCGAGCTACCTGTCGACGCGCGGGTTCCCGGTGCGAGTGACACCGCTGGATGTCGAGGCCGACGCGGTGCCGGGTCCGGCATGAGCGGATCCGCGGCCCGCTCGCGCGCGACCGGGTGGCGCCGGTGGGGCGGCTACCTGGCGCTGACGATCGTGTTCGCCGTCGCCTGCGGGCTGCTGTCGTGGTGGCAGTGGGCGCGGCGCGCCGAGACGGCGGCGGAGAACCTGCGCGTGGAGCGGAACTACGACGCCGAGCCGGTCGCGATCTCCGAGGTGCTTCCGAGCCTCACGACGTGGGACGACGACGACGAGTGGACGCGCGTCGAGTTGCACGGCGAATACCTCGTGAACGAGCAGTTGCTCGTGCGCAACCGCGTGCTGGGCGGACTGCCCGGTTTCGAGCAGCTCGTGCCGTTCCGCCTCGACGACGGCACGGTCGTCGTGCTCGACCGGGGCTGGCTTCCGCTCGGCGACGGGCAGGACGCCCTCCCGGATGCCGTTCCTCAGCCCGCGGCGGGCGAGGTGTCGGTGATCGCGCGGCTGCGCGGTGCCGAACCGGCGCTTCCGGGACGGACGGCCCCCGCGGGCCAGATCTCGTCGATCGACGTGGCGACGATCGTGGACCAGCTGGGCCTCGACGGCTACACCGCCGCCTACGGCGTCGTCGCGAGCGAGGATCCGGCAGGCGACGGGATGCCGGCCGCGGCTCCGCGCCCGGAGGAGGACGAGGGGATGCACCTCTCCTACGCCCTCCAGTGGATCGCGTTCGGCGTGCTCGCCTTCGTGGGGCTGTTCTGGGCGTGGCGCCGGGAGCGTCGCATCGCCGCCCTCCCCCCCGAGCAGCAGGCGGCCGCCCGTGCCCCCCGGCGCCGCCACGACGACGCCGAGGCCGAGGACGCCATCCTCGACCGGATCAGCTGATCCAGCGCTGCCGGGCGCTCGCGCGCGGCCGGCGGAGCGTTCACCGCGGATTATCGCGGTGTCAGCTGAT
>JASGGJ010000020.1:0-31708 GCA_047605085.1 Protaetiibacter sp. | reverse complement strand
CGACCAGAAGGCACAGCCGTCAACGCGCGGCAGCGCGTACATCGGCGAGTAGCCGATGTACGACCAGAAGGCACAGCCGTCAACGCGCGGCAGCGCGTACATCGGCGAGTAGCCGTTTTCCCCCTCCCCCATGGGGGATACGGATCGCCCTCGCCGGCGAGGGACAATGGAGGTTCGACCAGGGAGGGGTGGTGAGCCGCGCGTGCACGACGAGACGGACGACACGATCCCGCACGCCGCCCGGAAGCGGCTCGTCCCCACGATCGTCGACGAGGTCGAAGCGGCGTTCGGGGACACCATCGCGCGCGACTCGACGCGGCGCGCGGCGCGGCCCGCCACACCCGAGCTGCCCCGCGTCCCCGCGGCGCTGCGCCCGCACCACCGCATCCGGGTGGGTGCCGACGCGCCCATCGAGCTCGATCGTCCCGTGCACATCGGGCGACGTCCGCGGGCGGGTCGCGTCCCGGCTCCCGGTTCGCCTCGCCTCGTCGCCGTCGCGAGTCCCGAGGGGGGGATCTCCTCCACGCACCTGGAGCTGCGCGAGCAGGGGTCCGTCGTCGTCGCGACCGACATGCGCACGCTCAACGGCAGCGAGGTGCGGTTGCCCGGTTCGCCCGTGCAGTCGCTGCGCGGCGGCGATTCGATCGTCGTGACGCCGGGGACACGCATCGACCTCGGCGAGGGCGTCGTCGTCGAGGTGCTCGGCCCCGAGCGCCTCCTGCCGCGGCGAGGGAGGTACTCGTGACGCGGCACGGAGCGGATGAGGCCCGCCGCCGGTTCCCGCTGCCGGGCCGTCCCGGTGAGCAGGTGACCCTCGCCTGGGCCGCCGTGACGGATGTCGGGCGTCGCCGGCAGGCGAACGAGGACAGCCTCATCGTCGAGCCGCCGGTCTTCGCCGTCGCCGACGGCATGGGCGGGCACGCCGCGGGGGATCGCGCGAGTGCGGCCGCCGTCGAACGGCTGAGCGAGCTCGCGGGCCGCGGCGATGTCGACGAGGCCGTGGTCCGCTCGGCGCTGACGCTCGCGGCGCAGGACATCGACGAACTCGCCGAGGATCTGCCGCTCGGCGCGGGCACGACGGTCACCGGGGCCGTGCTCGACGTCGCCTCCCCCTCGCCCGCGTTCGTCGTCTTCAACGTCGGAGACAGCCGGGTCTACAGCTTCCTCGGCAGCGAGTTCCACCAGGTCACCCACGATCACTCCGTCGTGCAGGAGCTCGTCGATGCGGGCCTGCTCGCGGCGGCGGATGCCGAGGGCCACCCGGAGTCGAACGTCGTCACGCGGGCGCTGGGGTTCCGCGAGGTGCCGCGCCCCGACTACTGGACGGTGCCCATCCGCACCGGGCTGCGGCTTCTGGTCTGCTCCGACGGGCTCACGAAGGAGCTCGACACCGAGCGGCTGCGGCTGCACCTCGCCGCCAGGCTCTCGGCGACGGAGACCGCGGGGGCACTCGTGGACGCCGCGCTCGCCTCGGGAGGCCGGGACAACATCACGGTCGTCGTCGTGGACGTGCTCGAGGCGCCGGTGCGCGAGGAGCCGGAACCCGCAGGGGTCGCCGAGTACACTGACTCGACCGGGTCGAGGGGGTAGCTCGTGGCGAGACGTCTTCCCTCCACTCCTCCCGTGCTTCCGGGCTTCTCCTACGTGCACGTGCTCGGCTCGGGCGGGTTCGCCGATGTCTTCCTCTACGAGCAGAACATGCCGCGACGCCAGGTGGCCGTCAAGGTCATGCTGAGCGAGGTCGTCAACGACCAGGTCCGCCAGATGTTCCAGGCCGAGGCGAACCTCATGGCGCAGCTGAGCGCGCATCCGTCGATCCTCACGGTGTACCAGGCGAGCGTGTCGAGCGACGGCCGCCCGTACCTCGTCATGGAGCTGTGCTCCTCTGCGCTGTCCGAGCGCTACCGGCGTGAGCCGATCCCGGTGCCCGAGGTGCTCCGCATCGCCGTGAGAATCGGTTCGGCGATCGAGACCGCGCACCGCGCCGGCGTGCTGCACCGCGACATCAAGCCATCCAACATCCTGCAGACGGCCTACGGACACCCCGTGCTCTCCGACTTCGGCATCGCCTCGACGCTCGGCAGCCAGCGCGACGACAGCTCGATCGGCCTGTCCATCCCGTGGTCGGCGCCCGAGGTGCTGCTCGACGAGACGCCCGGATCGATCGCTTCGGAGGTCTGGTCGCTCGGGGCGACGGTGTACTCGCTGCTGGCGGGCCGCTCGCCGTTCGAGATCCCGGGCGGCACGAACACCTCGAGTGAGCTCATGGCGCGGATCTCGCGGGCGAAGCCGCAGCCGATCGCACGACCGGACGTCCCGGCGAGCCTCGAGACCGTGCTGCGCAAGGCCATGTCACGGCGCCCGGAGCAGCGGCCGGAGAGCGCGCTCGAGCTCGTGCGCGAGTTCCAGCTCATCGAGGCGGAGCTGGGTCTCCCGCAGACGGCCGCGGAGATCGCGATGGACGACTGGGCGCTCGGGACGGTCGCCGACCAGGAGGAGCGCACGCGGCTGCGTCCGGTGAGCACGGGGAGCTCGCCGGACAAGAAGGCGGCCGGTCGCCGCCGCCGGCGGGTGCAGGACGGACCGCAGGCATCCGTCGGCACCGTGCGGGAACGCAGTTCGCCCGAGAGCCCCTTCTCGCGCAGCACACCCAGGCAGCAACCCCCCGGGATGCGCCGGATGGCCTGGGTCCTGGCCGGCGCGGCTGTGCTCGTCGCCGTGCTCGGCGCGGTCGTGGTCGTCGTGCTGCTGCGCACGGTCGGCGCGGACATCCCCACCGTCTCCGACATCCGCTCCGAGCAGGACAGCGGGGGCCGTGTCGAGTTCAGCTGGGCGGATCCGGGGCTCGAGGACGGGGACCGCTACCAGATCACGGTCACCGACGAGGGGGTCGCCTCGACCCCCGCGCTCCAGTCGTCGAACCGCTTCGTCGTCGACGCCGACCCGGGCGACACCGTGTGCCTCTCGGTCGTCGTGAACCGGAATGGGACGCAGGGCGCCTCGAGCGCCGAGAAGTGCGTCGACATCGAGGAATGATCGTGCGCGCCTGGTTCGCCTCCCACCGCTCGTTCGTGGCCACCGCCACGAGCGGGACGGTGGTCGCCGCCCTGGTCACGACGCTCGCGCTCGTGTCGACGGGGTATTCCGCGCAGCGCATGGATCTGAGCGACCCCTCGGTGTGGGTGCTGGGCGGCACGCACGAGGCGATCGGGCGGGCCAACACCGAGGTGTTCGAGCTCGACAGCGTCGTGTCGGTCGAGGCGGACGGCCCGCAGCTCGTGCAGTCCGGCTCGACCGTGCTGCTCGTGGACTCCGGCAACGCGACGGTGCGCGAGGTCGACCCGGCCACCGCCACGGTCGGCGACGACATCGCCCTGCCGCCGCAGAGCCCGGAGCTGCTGCTCGCGGGGGACCGCGCCGTGATCGTCGCCCAGACGACCGGCGAGGTCTGGTTCGTGCCGCTGGCCGACCTCCCGGCCTTCGATGCCGCCTCGCCGGCGGAGCTGAGTCTCGGCACAGATGCGGTCGTGACGGTCACCGAGACCGGCGCACTGCTCGCCTACATCCCCGCGACGGCGGAGGTGTGGCGCGTCGAGCCGGACGTCGACGAGGTCGGCGCGCGCTGGACCATCCCGTGGGGTCCGGACGGCGCGGTCACGGATTCCGTGCAGCTCACCTCGGTCGGCGAACGCTGGGCCGCGCTCGACACCACGACCGGCGAGCTCGCGACGGCATCCGGGGTGCACGGGCTCGGCGACGCGGTGACGGGCTCCGGGCTCCAGCTGCAGCAGCCGGGGGCCGCGAGCTCCGGGGTGCTGATCGCCCACTCGCAGGGTCTCGTCGCCGCCGACATGGAGACGGGCGAGGCGACCGTGCTCGTCGACGACGCCTCCGGCGTCGCCACGGCTCCCGTCGTCGTCGACGGATGCCGGTACGCCGCATGGAGCACGGGTCAGGCGTGGCGTCGCTGCGCGAACGACGAGCCGACGACCATGGCGCTCGAGGAGGTGCCGGACGCTCCGGTGCTCCGCTTCGCCGTCAACGGCGGCCACGTCGCGCTCAACGACGCCGGTGGCGGTGCCAGCTGGGCCGTGGAGTCCTCTGGCGAGCTCATCGACAACTGGGACGAGCTCATCATCGACGATCAGCAGCAGGAGGAGCAGCCGGAGGCCACGGAGGACACGCCTCCGCAGATCGAGGAGCTGCAGGAGCCCCCGGTGGCCGTCGACGACTCCTTCGGCGCCCGCCCCGGCCGGGCGAGCGTGCTCCCCGTGCTGCTGAACGACTACGACCCGAACGGCGACGTGCTCGTCGTGACCGGTGTCGACGCGATCGACGAGGCGATCGGGCGGCTCGATCTCGTGAGCCGCAACCAGCAGATCCTGCTCACCCTCGCCGAGACGGCGACCGGCCCGATCACCTTCGGCTACACGATCAGCGACGGGCGCGGCGGCTCGGCGAGCGCGGTCGTCACCGTCGAGGTGCGCGGCCCCGACGAGAACTCGCCCCCGCGCCAGGTGCGCACCTCGACCGCGGTCGTCGCGCAGGGCGGGCGCGTCTCGACCCAGGTGAGCGGCGACTGGATCGACCCGGACGGGGACGCGATCTACCTGACGGGGGCGTCGATCCCCGAGCCGGATCAGGCGGGATTCAAGCCGGACGGCACGGTCATCTTCACCGACGGCGGCGAGAGCACCGGGGTCAAGACCGCCACGGTCACCGTCTCCGACGGCCGGGACGCCACCAACGGGACGCTCCAGGTGACCGTCGAGCCGCGGGGCAGCGTCGAGATCACCGTCGAGCCCTGGGTCGCGCTCGCGACCGCGGGCGACGAGATCACCGTGCGCCCTCTGCAGCACGTGCAGGGCGGCAACGGGACCATCCGGCTGGGCGGCGTGCCCCCCAAGCCGGACACGACGATCGTCGCGAGCTTCGAGGCCGGAACCTTCACCTTCCTGTCGGATCAGGTGGGCACCCACTACATCGAGTTCACGGTGACCGACGGGACGCAGACCGCCACCGGCACCGTCCGCATCGAGGTGACCGCGCCCGCCGACGCGTCGACGCGCCCCATCACGGTGCCCAAGACGATCTTCATCACCTCGCAGAGCTCGCAGCTCGTCGATCCGACGACGACCGACATCGACCCCGCGGGCGGCGTGCTCGTCGTGACCGGGGTCATGAACATCCCCGCGGGTTCCGGGCTTCAGGTCGAGGTGCTCGATCAGCGGCGCATCCGGGTGACGCTGACGGCGCCCCTCGACGACAACGTCACCTTCAACTACCGCATCAGCAACGGCCTCGCGGAGGCGGATGGCTCCATCACGGTCGTCGAGATCCCGCGGCCGTTGCGGATGCAGCCCCCCATCGCGAACGACGACGAGGTGACCGTGCGCGTCGGCGACACCGTCGACATCCCCGTGCTCGACAACGACGAGCAGCCGGACGGCGAGGAGATCACCCTGCAGCCCGACCTCGCGGAGAGCCTCCAGGCCGACGCCGGGCTGCTGTTCGTGTCGGGCGACCGGCTGCGCTATCTCGCCCCAGAGACGGCCGGCAACTACACGGCGGTCTACACGATCTCGGGAACCGACGGGCAGACGGCCCAGGCCCGCGTCACCATCTCGGTGCGCGAGCGGAACGAGGCGACCAACAACCCGCCCGTGCCGCGCACCGTCACGGCCCGCGTGCTCTCCGGCCGGACGGTGACCATCGACATCCCCACGAGCGGGGTCGATCCGGACGGCGACGCGGTGCAGCTCATCGGGACGGTGACCAACCCCGAGAAGGGCAGCGTGCTCGCCGTCGAGGGCAGCACGATCACCTACCAGGCGAGCGACTACGCCTCCGGCACGGATGTGTTCCAGTACGCCGTCGTCGACGGGCTCGGCGCGCGCGCCACGGGCACGATCCGCGTCGGCATCTCGGCCGCCCTCGAGGGGACCCGCAGCCCGGTCGCCAACGCCGACTCGGTCGTCGTGCGCCCCGGACGCACGGTCTCGGTGCAGCCCCTCCTCAACGACTCCGACCCGGACGGGTCCTCGCTCACCGTCCGCCAGGTCGAGCCGAACGGCGAGGGGGTCACGGCCGAGATCGTCGGCGACGACGTCGTCGACATCACCCCGCCGGACGCGGCAGGCGACTACAGCGTGATCTACACGATCGAGAACGAGACCGGCGGGACGAGTTCGAACTTCATCCGCGTGACGGTCGACCCGGATGCGCCGCTCGCGCGTCCGACCGTGGAGGACTCGGTGCTGAGCGTGAGCGACGTGCTCGACCGCACGACGGTCGACGTCGACGTGCTCGACAAGGTGTTCTTCGCCGACGGCGATGTCTCCGAGCTCGGCGTCGAGCTCGTTCCGGGGTACACCGAGTCGGCCGTCGTGCTGGCGAACAAGCGCATCCGGGTGACGATCGGCGACCGCAGCCAGATCATCCCGTTCGCGGTCGTGCACCCCGAGAACCCGGAGATCCGCGGCTACGCCTTCATCCGCGTCCCCGGCTACGACGACGCCCTTCCGCAGGTCAACACCAAGGCGCCGCCCCTCACCGTGGAGAGCGAGTCGACGCTCACGATCGAGCTCTCGCGGTACGTCGTCGTGCTCGGCGGATCGAGCGTGCGGCTCACCGACCCGAGCACGGTGCGAGCCACCCACGCCAACGGCGACTCGCTCGTCGTCGACGAGGACACCCTGCAGTTCACCTCCGCCGACCGCTACTGGGGGTCCGCGTCGATCACCTTCGAGGTCACCGACGGCGCCTCCGCCGACGATCCGGACGGTCATGTCACGACCCTGTCGCTCCCGATCCAGGTGACGCCGCGCGAGAACCAGCCGCCGATCTTCACCGGAACGGTCATCGAGTTCGAGCCGGGGCAGGAGAAGGAGCTCGACCTCGTCAAGCTCACCAAGTACCCCTACGACGACGACATCGACGAACTCAGCTACACGGTGCTCGAACCGCTCCCGGCCGGATTCAGCTACCAGCTCAACGGGCAGCGCCTCGTGCTGCGCGCCGACCCCACGGCCGTCACGGGTGCCTCGACGAGCATCACGCTCGGGGTCCGCGACGCGATCAACGACGGCCAGGCCGGACGCCTCGAGCTGCGGGTCGTGCCGTCGACGCGACCGCTCGCCAAACCCGTCGCCGACCAGGCGATCGTGAAACGCGGCGCCACGACCGTCGTCGACGTGCTCGCGAACGACAACGTGACCAACCCCTTCCCCGACGTCCCCCTCCAGGTGACCGACATCCGCGGGCTCGACGGCGCCTCGCTTCCCGCGGGCATCAGCATCACGCCGAGCGCCGACCGGTCGCGGCTGAGCGTCACCGTCGCCGACGGGGTCGAGCCGGTCGACGTCACTCTGCAATACCAGGTGGCGGATGCGACGGGCGACCCGGATCGCTACGTCTGGGGCCTCGTGACGATCTCGGTGCAGGACGTGCCCGACCCGGTCACGAACCTGCGCGTGACCGAGTTCGGCGACCGGATGCTGAAGCTCGCCTGGGCTGCGGGCGCGTTCAACAACTCGCCCATCACCGAGTACCGCGTCACCCTGACGAGCGCGGCGAGCGGTGCCGTGGTGTCGACCACCAGCTGCACCTTCACGGTCGGCTGCGCCGTCTCGACCGCCGGCAACGGGGAGGAGAACGCCGTGCGCATCTCGGTCGTGGCCGTCAACGCGCTCGGCGAGTCCGACCCCACGCAGCTGCCGGGGACGATCTGGTCGGATGTCATCCCGCCGCCCCCGTCGACGGTCACCGCGACAGCGGTCGACCACGGCCTGCGGGTCGTGTGGCTCAAACCGGCGGCGAGCGCGGGGACGCCCATCGACAGCTACGTCGTGACCGTCGCGGACCAGTCGGTCACGGTGAGCGTCTCGACCGACGACCCGGTCGGCACCGAGTACGCGCGCGTGATCTCGAGCGCCTCGATCGCCAACGGCACCGCGGTCGCCTTCTCGGTCAGCGCGCGCAACGAGGCCCCCAACTCGCTCGCCACCTGGAACGAGGCCGGCGGCACCGCGACCCCGGCCGGGCCGCCGATCCTCGTCGCGAGCCCCACGGCCTCCGCGTCGACGACCGACGGCACGACGGCGACCGTCTCCTGGGCCGGCGTGTTCGACGCCAACGGCAAGGCGATCGCGAACTACTTCGTGGCGAGGCACACGGGTGATGCGCCGTCGTGCACGGTGACGGGGGTGGACAGCGGCTCCCCGGTGGTCTCGCCGCCCACCGGAACGGTGCAGACCCTCGGCGCGAGCGCCACGACGACGACCTTCAGCGGTCTCTCGGCCAACACGAGCTATTCCTTCACGGTCTACGCCTACAACGGCCAGGGCTGCACGGCATCCGCCACGGTCACGGCCACGCCGCGCGCAGCCCCCGGCATCGTCACGGGGATCACCCTGACCGGTCCGCTGTCGAGTGGAACGGGCACCTGGGACTACCGGATCACCGCGCTCGAGATCGCGTCGGGCTCGAGCGACGTCGACAGCTTCCAGTACCGGCTCGCGGGTGGCACGACCGACGGCTCCGAGTACTCCGGGGTGCCAGGCGTCGACTTCCTCACCGCCTCCGGCACCCAGTACGGCAACCAGATCACCGTGCAGCTCAAGGGGTGCAAGCAGTACCCGGAGGTGCAGCTGTGCAGCTCCGACTGGTCGTCGGCGTTCACCGTCGGACGCCCCGTGAGCATCACGATGACCGGACTGCAGGCCGTCGAGACGGTGGCCCCCGTCACCTCGCTCTCCCCGGGAGAGGGGTACTGGAGCTGGACAGGCGCGCCCGTCGTGGCGAGCGACGGCGTGCCAGGCTACGACGCGGTGAGCATCACCTGCGGGTCCGCCGACGATGCCAGCACGCCGCAATGCGAGGTCGTGGGCGACGGCGTGCTCGGCGACGAGTATCCCGACCTCACCGTCACGGTGACCGCCAACGGCGAGAGCTATACGCGAACATACGAGTGGACGGATACCTCGAATTGACCCAGCCGGCCACCGACCCGAGAGGATTCCCGATGACGATGACGCCCGAGCAGGCGAGCTCGTTCCATGAGACGTTCGGTCGTCTCGTCTCCGGCGTCGAGCAGGTGCTCCTCGGCAAGACCTTCGTGGTGCGCCTGGGGTTCATCGCGCTCTTCAGCGAAGGGCATCTGCTGCTCGAGGACTTCCCCGGCACCGGCAAGACCTCGCTCGCGCGCGCGATCGCGCAGAGCGTCGACGGGGTCGCGAACCGCATCCAGTTCACCCCGGATCTGCTGCCGGGCGACATCACCGGGGTGAGCATCTACGACCAGGGCACCAGAAGCTTCGAGTTCCACCGGGGGCCGGTGTTCGCGAACGTCGTGCTCGCCGACGAGATCAACCGGGCGAGCCCCAAGACGCAGGCTGCGCTGCTCGAAGTGATGGAGGAGGGCAGGGTGACCGTCGACGGCGAGACCCACCCGGTCGGGACCCCGTTCATGGTCATCGCGACGCAGAACCCCATCGAACAGGCGGGCACCTACCGGCTGCCGGAGGCGCAGCTCGACCGCTTCCTGCTCAAGGCCTCGATCGGATACCCGGACCACGCGGCCACCGTCCGCATCCTCGAGGGGTCGAGCGTGCGCGCCCACGACACGGTCGTGCCGGCCGTCATCGGCGCGTCCGAGGTCGTCGAGCTCGCCGCCCTCGTGCGCACCGTCCATGTCGATCCGACGATCAACGACTACGTCTCGCGCCTCGTCGAGGCGACGCGCTCGGCCACGGAGGTGCGACTCGGCGCCAGCGTGCGCGCCGCGCTCGCGCTCGTGCGGGCCGCGAAGACCCTCGCGGCAGCCAGCGGCCGTCACTATGTGGTGCCCGACGACATCAAGTCGCTCGCCGAGCCGGTGCTCGCCCACCGCCTCGTGCTCGACCCGGAAGCCGAGTTCGACGGCGTCACCCCGTCGAGCATCGTCTCGCAACTGCTGCTGGAGACCCCGCCGCCGAGCGATCGGCAGGCCGTGTGAGCCCACGCAGCCGGCCGACCCGAACGGGACGCGGAATCGCCGTCCCGTCGGACACCGCCGGGTTCGGGACCACTCGCGCCCGGATCGTCGGCACGCGCACGGGCGTGCTCGCCGACGTCGTGGTCGCCCTGGTGCGCGGCAGCCTGGCGATCGGACGCGCGCTGACGCAGCTCTGGCGGCGGATGAGCAGCGTCGTGACCCCGCTCGGCTGGGTGGTGCTCGCGCTGATCCCCGTCGCCCTCATCGCCGGTTACCAGCTCGGCTGGCTCGAGCTCGTCGCGGCGGGCTGGGCCGCGCTCGTGCTCTCGCTCGTCGCGGTGCTGTTCCTCGTCGGCCGCGCGCCGTACCGGATGACGCTCGTCCTGCCGCATCGGCGCGCCGTCATGGGCGAGCCCGCGCGGGGCACCGTGACGGTCGAGAACGACGGGCGCCGGATGCTCGGCACCGTCATGGAGGTGCCGGTCGGCGAGAGGATCGTCGAGCTCTCCCTGCCCGGCCTTCGACGCTCGGCCGCCCACACCGAGGACTTCGCCATCCCGACGGATCGCCGGGGCATCGTCTCCGTCGGCCCGGTGCGCACCGTGCGGGGCGATCCGCTCGGGCTCATCCGTCGCGAGCTCAGCTGGACCGAGCGGCTCGACCTCGTGGTGCACCCGCGGACCGTGAGCGTGCCCTCGACCAGCACGGGCCTCATCCGCGACCTCGAGGGCGCGCCGACGCGCGACCTCACCGCGAGCGACGTCGCCTTCCACGCGCTGCGCGAGTACCAGAGCGGCGACGACCGGCGCTACATCCACTGGAAGTCGACCGCCAAGACCGGAACCCCGATGGTTCGGCAGTTCGAGCAGACCCGCCGCAGCCACCTCCTCGTCGCGCTCAGCCTGTCGACCCACGACTTCGCGAGCGAGGCGGAGTTCGAGCTCGCGGTGAGCGCCGCGGGCTCGCTCGGCGCGCGCGCCATCCGCGACGGTCGCACCGTCTCGGTCGTGGTGTCCGCGATCACGCCGGAATTCGCCAAACGTCGCGTCTACGCGGTCCGGCCCCTCGCCACCCACTCGCCAGATCGGCTGCTCGACGACCTGGCGCTCGTGGAGGCGTCCGTCGACGCCCTCCCGCTCCGCGACATGGCGCACATCATGGCGGACGGCAAACCGGGGGTCTCGGTCGCGTTCCTCGTCTGCGGCTCCCGCACGAGCCCCCAGGAGCTGCGGCTCGCCGCCGCATCCTTCCCGCCGGACGTCGAGACGGTCGCGGTCGTCTGCGACCCGGACGCCGCTCCCGGGATGCGCCGGCTGGCGGGACTCAAGGTGCTCACGATCGGCTTCCTCGACGAGCTGCGGCTCGCCCTCGCCCGCTCGGCGGCCGTCGCATGAGCGGCCGGCTCACGCCGGCCGCGATCGGCGACGTCGCGCTGCTGTGGGCCGCCATGGCCCTCGCGGCCGTGACCATGTGGCCCATCTACCAGTCCGGCGCCTACCTCGTGCTCGCGACATCCGCGATCGCGCTCGGCACCGTCATCGCGCTGCTCGGAGCGGTTCTCCGCTGGCAGTCCTGGATCGTGTTCATCCTGACCGTCGTCGTGTTCGCTCTGGTGGGTGTGCCGCTCGCCGTTCCGGGGCAGGCGATCGGCGGCCTGCTGCCGAGTCTGCCCGGGCTCGCCGAGCTGTTCTCGGGCGTCGCACTGGGATGGAAGCAGCTCCTCACCATCACGCTCCCCGTCGGCGACTACCAGGCGCTGCTGGTTCCGGCGCTCGTGCTGCTGCTGGGCGCCACGGTCATCGCGGGCAGTATCGCGCTACGCGCCCGCTACGGAGAGTTCGCCGTCATCCCCCCGACGGTGGTCTTCATCGTCGGCATCGTCTTCGGCCCGGCGACGGCGACCGCCCCGGCGATGCTCGGCATCGCGATGTTCGTCACGGTCATCGGCTGGATCAGCTGGCGCCGGTGGCGCCGCCGCAGGGCGATGACGAGGGTGCGGACGCGGGATGCCGCAACCACGGGCTCCCGCTTCGGGGTGGAGCTGCGCACGCTCCTCGCCGGGGCGCTCGTGCTGGCCTTCGCGGCCGGTTCGTCCGTCGCGGTCGCGAGCACATTCACGCCGCAGGGCGACCGGGACGTGCTGCGCACGGCGGTCGCGCAGCCCTTCGACCCGCGCGACTACTCGAGTCCGCTGTCCGGGTTCCGGCGCTACCTGCGCCCCGATCGGGCCGACGAGGCGATGCTGACCGTGACCGGCCTGCCGGCGGGGGCCCGGATCCGCGTGGCGACCCTCGACAGCTACGACGGCATCGTCTACGCCGTGGGCAGCGCGACGGTCGACTCCGCGTCCGGCGTCTTCGTGCGCGTCCCCTCGGGGATCGATCAGTCGGCGACAGGCACCGAGCGGGTCAGCGTGACGGTCACCGTCGAGGGCTATTCGGGGGTGTGGGTGCCGACGGTCGGGCAGCTCGAGGACATCACCTTCTCGGGGGAGCGCGCGACCCGCCTCGAGGACGGCTTCGCGTTCAACGACACGAGCGGGACGGCCGTCGACCTCTCCGAGATCGAGAGCGGCGACAGCTACCGGCTCGACGCCGTGCTGCCCGAGGATCGCGAGCTCGACGACTTGCGTGCGGTCGTGCCCGGCTCGGCCGACGTCCCGCGCGGCGCGGATCCCCCAGAGGAGCTCACCACGGCGCTCGACGGATACGTGGAGGGCGTCGAGGGCCCGGGGGCGCGACTCGTCGCGGCGATCCAGGGGCTTCGGGCCGAGGGCTACATCAGCCACGGCATCTCCGAGGACGAGCCCGCGAGCCGTTCCGGTCACTCCCTCGACCGCATCGCGGAGCTCTTCGACGGGAACCGGATGATCGGCGATGCCGAGCAGTACGCCGTCGCGGCCGCGCTCATGGCGAAGCGGCTCGGGTTCCCCGCCCGCGTCGTCGTCGGGTTCGCCCCCGAGTCCGCCGGAGCGGCCACCACGACGACGGTGCACGGCTCCGACATCAGCGCCTGGATCGAGGTCGACACCGCGCAGTACGGCTGGGTCGCGATCGACCCCGTGCCGCCCGTGCGCCCCATCCCCGAGGAGGAGCCGGAGGAGCCGACGCCGATCTCGCGGCCGGAGTCGATCGTCCCGCCCCCCGCGGATCGAGCGGACCCGCGTGACGAGCAGGTGGATCCGGATACCACGGCCGACGAGCCCTCGGCCCCGGACGCGACCATCCAGGTGCTGCTGCAGGTGCTGCGGATCACGGGCGTGTCGCTGCTCGTCGTGCTCGTCGTACTCTCACCGTTCCTCCTGGTCATCGGGGCGAAGGCGCGTCGGCGGCAGCTGCGCAAGCGGGCGCCGACGACGCTCGGACGCATCAGCGGAGGATGGGAGGAGTTCGCCGACCTCGTCGTCGACCGGGGGCTCGCCCCGCCGCCCGCGGCGACCAGGGCGGAGCTCGCCGCCGTGGTCGGCACGCTGCCCTCGCGCGTGCTCGCGGCGGTCGTCGATCGCGCCGTCTTCTCACCGGATCCGCCGAGCCCCGCCGACGCGGATCGCGTGTGGGTCGCCGTGGGGGAGCTGCGCAACTCGCTCGACGCGGGGCGCACGCGCCGCGAGAGACTGCGGGCCCTGGTCTCCCTGCGCTCGCTGGGGGGCGGCACCGTGCAGCAGCTGCTGCGACGCCCGCGGGGGCGAGCATGAACTGCGACTACTGCGGCACCCCGCTGCCGGCGGGGGCGCTGTTCTGCGTGGAGTGCGGGCGGTCGATCGCCGCGGCGGTTCCCGCGGAGGCACCGGGCACGGGCGTCCCCGAGGACGCCCGGCTCGAGGATCTCGAGAGCACCCGCATCGTGGCGCCGAGGCGCGAGGTGGAGCGCTACGTGCTGCAGTTCAGCACGGGGGAGAGCGTCGTCGTGGCCGGCACCGGGCTCATCGGGCGCAACCCCTCACCCGAACCCAGCGAGTTCGTCGACGAGCTCGTGCCGATCTTCGACGTCGGCAAGTCGGTGTCGAAGTCGCACATCGAGTTCGGTCAGGAGTCCGGTCGGTTCTGGGTCAGCGATCGCTACTCGACGAACGGCACGATCGTGCGACAGCCCGGCGCGCCGCCCGTCCGCTGCGAGCCGGGCAAGCGCTACCTCATCGAGCGCGGCACGCGCGTCGAGATGGGCGAGCAGTTCTTCATCGTGAGCTAGGCATCGGCGGCGGCGTAGACGCGCTCGCCCTCCACGAAGGTCTGCAGCACGCGCGTCGCCCCGATCTCGTCGGCCGGGCCCGCGAACGGATCACGGTCGAGCACCACCAGATCGGCGTACTTGCCGAGCTCGATCGTCCCGGTGCCGGCGTCCAGGTGATTGACCCACGCCGATCCCGCCGTGTAGGCGGTGAGCGAGGTGCCCAGGTCGATCGCCTGCTCCGGGAGGAACGCCTCGTACTCGCCCTCGGCGTACTCGGGCGACGCGGTGCGATTGACGGCGGTGTGGATCGCGGCGAGCGGGTTCGGCGTCGAGACCGACCAGTCGCTGCCCGCCGCGAGCACGGCGCCCGCCCGCAGCAGGTCACCGAACGGATACTGCCAGGCGGCCCGCGGTGAACCCAGGAACGGTAGCGTCAGCTCGACCATCTGCGGCTCGAGCGCCGCCCACAGCGACTGCATGTTGGCCGCGACGCCGAGCTCGCGAAAGCGCGGCACGTCGTCGGGATGAACCACCTGGAGGTGCGCGATGTGGTGGCGGTTGTCGCCGCGCCCGTTGCGCGCGACCGCTCGCTCGACGGCGTCGAGGCACTCGCGCACGGCGCGGTCGCCGATCGCGTGGAAGTGCACCTGGAAGCCAAGGGCGTCCAGTCGCGGAACGGCCTCGTCGAGCACGGCGGGCGGGACGAACGAGATACCCGTGTTGCCGGTGGCGTGCCCGTGCCCGTCGCAGTACGGCTCGAGCATCGCCGCGGTGAAGTTCTCGGGCACGCCGTCCTGCATGATCTTGACGGAGGTCGCGGCGAATCGGCCCGCGCGATAGCGCGAGCGCCGCTCGACGATCGAGTCGATCTGCTCGAGCCCCTTCGAGCGGTCCCACCAGATCGCGCCGACGACGCGCGCGGTCAGCAGCCGCTCCGTCGCCGCCCGCACGTAGCTCGGGCCGGGATCCTCGAGGTCGCTGTAGTCGCCGATGATCGCGTCCTGCCAGGCCGTGATGCCGTAGGAGTGCAGATAGCGCTGCCCCGCGAGCAGCCCCTCGAGCTGCTCGTCGGCGCTCACGCGCGGCAGCAGGCGGTTCACGAGGTTCATCGCGCCCTCGTGGAGTGTGCCGCTCGGCTCTCCCGCGGCGTCCCGTTCGATGCGCCCGTCGGCGGGGTCCGGGGTGTCGCGATCGATGCCAGCGCGCCGCAGCGCCGCGCTGTTGACCCACGCGCCGTGCCCGTCGCGATTGGGCAGGAACATCGGGCGATCGGGCAGGATGCCATCGACCGACGCCGCGGTCGGGGTGCCGCCGGGGAAGGCGGACATCGACCAGCCGCCGCCGAGGATCCACTCCTCGTCCGGGTGCGCCGCGGCGTAGCGGGCGATCGTCGCCAGGTAGTCGGCCTGGGTGCGGCCGTCGTTGAGGTCGCAGCGCCTGAGCTCCATGCCGCCGGAGACGGGGTGCACGTGCGCGTCCTGGAACCCGGGGACGAGGAGGCGCCCGGCGAGGTCGACGACCTCCGTGCCCGGTCCGACGAGCTCGCTCAGATCGCCGCCGACGGCGACGATGCGCCCGCTCGAGACGGCGACGGATGCTGCACGCGAGCGCACCGTGTCCGCGGTGAAGACGGGCCCGCCCGTGAAGACGAGCTCGGCGTGGGTCATGCGGTGTCCTTCCGCGGTCGGCCGGATGCCGATCATTCAACATGGGCCGCCCGGCGGACGCAATCCGCCCATCCGTCCCGACCGGCCCGACCGGCCTCGAGCGTGGGTGCGCCGATCCTCCCGACCCGCCGCCGACGCCAGTTGTCCCCGGTTGGGCGGGTGCCGACAGGGGTGGACGTCGCGGATCGGCTGGGATGGGCGGATGCCGCCCGCCACAGAACGCGTCCCGCTTCCGCACCTCGCCCCGCCGCCCCCGCGCCCGGGGTTCCCCGTCGTCGCGACGCTCGCACCGCTCGTGCTCGCCCTCGTGCTGTGGCTCGTCACCTCCTCGCCCTACACCCTGCTGTTCGCCCTGCTCGGACCCGTGGTCGGCGTCGCCACCGCGCTCGATGCCCGCCGCACCGCGCGACGCGTGCGCCGCGCCGAGCTCGCGGAGGCGCGCGAGCAGTTGCGCTCGCTTCAGACGCAGCTCGCCCGGCGGCTCGAGGAGCGGGCGCAGGAGCTCGTCGCGGCCGCGCCGCGCTACGACGCGTTCGCCTCCGGCCAGCCGGATTGCTGGCGGATCGGCACGGGCGAGGTGCCGTCCGGCATCGAGCTCGCCGCCGAACGGCCGCCGGCCGAGCTCGCGGCCGAGGTCGACGCGCTCCGTGAGCGTGTCGCCGTGCTGTGCGAGATCCCCGTGACGATGGCCGCCGCGGATGAGGTGGTCGTCACGGGCGTGGAACCGCTCGTGCGCTCCTTCGCCCGCGGCCTCGTGCTGCAGGCGGTCGCCAGGTGCGAGCCGGGTGCGGCGCGGGTGACGGTGCCTCCGGACGAGGACTGGGCGGACGAGCTGCCCGGCCGCGTGCATCCGGGACCGGAGTGGGAGGTCCGTGCCGGGGGTGCCCAGGTGCTCCGCATCCGCCGCTCCGCGGCGACTCCGGGCGTCCCCGTCATCCGGCTGGGGGAGGCCGGCGAGGAGCCGCGCGCCGAGGTCGCCGCGAGGAGCTGGCGACCGCTGCTGCTCGCGCGTCCCGAGGCCGCGCACGCGGCGCGCGCTCTCGCGCAGGCCGCCGGCGACGCGGGCTGGAGCGCCGGCGACGCCATCTCGTCCTCCGTCGACCTGGGCGCCCTGCTCGAGGCGACGTCGACGCATCCGCCCACCGCGGCCGCCATCGGGTGTGACGCCGCCGGCCCCGTGCTCGTCGATCTCGAGTCCTCAGGGCCGCACGCGCTGGTCGCCGGGACGACGGGCTCCGGGAAGAGCGAGCTGCTCGTCAGCTGGGTGCTCGCGCTCGCGGCCCGCCGCCCGCCCGGCGAGCTCTCGTTCCTGCTCGTCGACTTCAAGGGCGGTGCCTCCTTCGCCCCGCTGACCGTGCTCCCGCACGTCGTCGGAGTCGTGAGCGACCTCGACGCGGTCACGGCGGCGCGCGCCGTGCGGAGTCTCCGCGCCGAGCTGCGCCGGCGCGAGCAGCTGCTCGCCGACCACGGGGTGCGCGACGCGGGGGGACTCGCGCCAGGTGTCCTCCCGAGGCTCGTGATCGTCGTCGACGAGTACGCGGCCCTCGTCGACGCCGATCCGGAGCTGCAGCAGACCTTCGCCGACCTCGCCTCTCGCGGCCGTTCGCTCGGGCTGCATCTCGTGCTCGGCACCCAGCGGCCCGCGGGGGTCGTGCGCGACGCCGTGCTCGCCAACGTCACGGTACGCGTGTGTCTGCGGGTGCTCGACGCGGCCGACAGCGTCGCGACCGTCGGGGTGCCCGACGCGGCCGAGCTGCCGTCCGAGCCGCGCGGTCGCGCCCTGCTGCGCGGATCCGACCGGCCCGGCGTCGTGCAGCTCGCGCTCTCCTCGCCCGGGCTCCCCGGCGTGATCGCCGCGCACTGGGCGGGTCACCCGGTGCCGGCCTCGCGCCCCTGGCTGGATCCGCTGCCCGCCCGGCTGTCCTGCTCCGAGCTGCCGTCCGCGGCCGGCCCGGTCGTCGGACTCGTGGACGTGCCGGAGTCGCAGCGCCGGGATCCTCTCGTGCTCGACCCCTGGGCGGGTTCCGTGCTCGTGCTCGGCGCGAGCGGCTCCGGACGGACGGAGACGCTCGCGACGCTCGCCGCGGTCTCCGGCGCGCGCGAGGTGCGCTGGGTTCCCGACGAGCCCGCCGAGCTGTGGCAGGCGCTCACGATCCCCGCCGGCCGGGACAGGACGCTCGTCCTGGTCGACGATCTCGACCTGCTGCTCGCGCGCGGCGACGCCGAGCAGCGCGCCGAGCTCACCGAGCTGATCGGTTTGACCTGCCGCGAGACGCGCCGCACGAAAGTGGCGCTCGCCGCGAGCGCGCGCGGTGCGGGCGGCGCGATGGCGACGGCAGCCGGCGCCTTCGAGCAACGCGTGCTGCTGCGGATGCCGAGCCGGGAGGAGCACCTTCTCGCGGGCGGCGAGGCGGCCGTCTTCCGCGCCGAGCGGCGGCCCGGCTCTGCCGTCTGGCGGGGGCACGAGGCCCAGCTGGCGCTCGCGCCGTCCCGCCCGGAACCGTGGCGCGCTCCGCCTCCCGTCGTCGAGCTCTCCGCGGGGCGCTGGGCGCTCGCGACCCCCGACCCCGCCCGCTGGATCGCGCGACTCGGTGCCGCCGGGGTCGGTGCCGCACCTCTCGGCCCGGGAGCGGATGCCGCGGTGCTGGTCGGCGACCCCGACTCCTGGCTCGCCGAGCATCACGCGCTCAGCATCGCGCGGCGGGACGGGAGTCTGCTCCTGCACGGCTGCTCGCGCGCCGAACTGCGCATGCTCACGCGCACCAGGCTCCCGGTGCCGCCCCTCGCGGGCGACGACGAGGCGTGGCGCGCCGCGGCCGGGCGTGTGGAGAGGGTGGCGATCCCCTAAGCCAGTCCGAGCGGGGAGTCGTCGGCCTCGAGTCCGTGCGCCGCCGCGACGGCGCGGTTGACGACATGCCCGGCGTGCACGTTGAGACCCCTCGCGAGCGCGGCGTCCGAGCGCAGCGCATCCCGCCAGCCTGAGCCCGCGATCGCCCGTACGTACGGCAGGGTCGCGTTGGTGAGCGCGTAGGTCGAGGTGTTGGCGACGGCGCCCGGCATGTTGGCGACGCAGTAGAACAGCGACTCGTGCACGGTGAAGGTCGGATCGGCGTGCGTGGTCGGGTGCGAGTCCTCGAAACAGCCTCCCTGGTCGATCGCGATGTCGACGAGCACGCTGCCCGGCCTCATCCGGGCGACGAGGGCATTGGTCACGAGCTTCGGGGCCTTCGCGCCCGGCACGAGCACCGAGCCGATCACGAGATCCGCGTCCAGCACCGCGCGTTCGATCTCGAAGCTGTTCGAGGCCAGGGTGCGCACCCGGCCGGCGTAGTGGGCGTCCAGCTCCCGCAGCCGCGGGATGTTGGTGTCGAGGACGGTCACCTGGGCGCCGAGGCCCACCGCGACCGCGACGGCGTTGGTGCCCGCGACCCCGCCGCCGAGCACCACCACGTGCGCCGCCCGCGTTCCGGGCACCCCCGGCACGAGCAGCCCGGGTCCGCCGTGCGGTCGCATCATGACGTTCGCGCCCACGATCGGTGCGAGCCGACCGGCGACCTCGCTCATCGGGGCGAGCAGCGGGAGCGCCCCCGAGGCGAGCTGCACGGTCTCGTAGGCGATGGCCGTGACTCGGCTCTCCAAGAGCGCGCGCGTGAGCTCAGGCTCGGCGGCGAGGTGCAGGTAGGTGAACAGCACGAGGCCGTCCCGGAATCGCGCGTACTCGCTCTCGACCGGCTCCTTGACCTTGAGCACGAGCTCCGCATCGCCCCAGGCGCTCGCCGCGTCGGGCACGATGCGGGCGCCGGCCGAGCGGTAGTCGTCATCCGTGATCGAGGAGCCGAGTCCCGCTCCCGCCTGGATGAGCACCTCGTGCCCGTTCCTGCTCAGCTCGTGAACCCCGGAGGGGGTGATCGCGACCCGGAACTCGTTGTTCTTGACCTCGCTCGGCACTCCGACTCTCATGGGCGCAAGATTACCCCGGTCAGACAGAGGAATCCGAAGAGGAATCCGCCGACTTGTGCTGATTTCGTGAAATCTATGTTTCGAAATGGATGCTTTTGCCCGTTCTGGTCGTGAGTAGACCCCGGATGTGCCAGTATCGACCCACGGCATCGATGCCGGTGTCCGCGCACCACGTGAAGGAGTCCCCTGATGTCTCGCTCTCTTCCCGAAGATCCGCTGATCCGCAGTCTCGTCCTCCAGGCTCGCCGGGCCCAGCTCAGCCGCCGCACCGTGCTGCAGGGGGCGGGGATCGGCGCCGCCGCCCTCACGCTCGCGGCGTGCTCCTCCTCCAGCAGCTCCAAGCCGACCGCGGCGGCGGACAACTCGGCGAACGACCCGACCCTCACCTGGGCGAACTGGGCGCTCTACCTCGACGAGGACGACGACGGCAACCACCCGACGCTGCAGCAGTTCGAGTCGGAGACCGGGATCACGGTCGACTATCGCGTCGACGTGGACGACAACAGCTCCTACTACGCCAAGGTCAAGGACCAGCTCGCGCTCGGTCAGGACATCGGCGCCGACACGGTCTGCCTCACCGACTGGATGATCAGCCGCTGGATCCGCCTCGGCTACGCCCAGGAGCTCGATGAGGCGAACATCCCGAACAAGGCCAACCTCGAGCCGGACCTCGCCGACGTCGACTTCGATCCCGGCCGGACGTACTCGCTCCCGTGGCAGGGCGGTTTCGCCGGGATCTGCTGGAACAAGGAGAAGGTCCCGAACGGTCTGAAGTCGATCGACGACCTGTGGGATTCCTCGCTCAAGGGGCGGGTCGGGGTGCTGAGCGAGATGCGCGACACGATCGGCCTCATCATGCTGCAGAACGGGATCGACATCTCGAGCGATTTCAGCAACGACGACTTCTCCGCGGCGATCGAGATCTTCCGCACCCAGGTCGAGTCCGGCCAGATCCGCAACGTCAAAGGCAACTCCTATATCGACGACCTGGCCAACGAGGACACCCTCGCGGCGATCGTCTGGTCGGGCGACGTGACGACTCTCAACGCCGAGAACGGCGATAAGTGGGAGTTCGTGATCCCGGAGGCGGGCGGCACGCTCTGGAACGACAACTTCATCGTCCCGATCGGCTCGCCCCGCAAGACGAATGCGGAGAAGCTCATCAACTTCTACTACGACCCCGAGATCGCCGCGGAGGTCGCGGCCTGGGTGAACTACATCACCCCCGTGGTCGGCGCCCGGGAGGCCGCGGAGGCCATCGACCCCGAGCTCGTCGAGAACCAGCTGATCTTCCCCGACGCGGAGACGCTCGCCCAGGTCAAGGTGTTCCGCACGCTGACCTCGGCGGAGGAGCAGGCGTTCAGCGCCGAGTTCCAGTCGGTCCTGATCGGGGCCTGATGGCCGGATCGTTCGACGAGTCGGGGGCCGACCTCGAGCTGGTCGGCGTCACGAAGCGCTTCCCCGGGTTCACGGCGATCGAGAGCCTCAACCTGACCATCCCGGCCGGGTCGTTCTTCGCGTTGCTCGGCCCGTCCGGATGCGGCAAGACGACGACGCTGCGTCTCGTGGCGGGGCTCGAGGAGCCCACGGCGGGTCGCATCCTCATCGGCGGCAAGGACGTCACCACGACCAAGCCGCACCAGCGTCCCGTCAACACCGTCTTCCAGAGCTACGCCCTGTTCCCGCACATGACCGTGCTCGGCAACGTCGAGTTCGGCCTCCGGCGTCGCGGGATGGCGAACGCCCGCGAGCTCGCGCACGAGGCGCTGCGGCTCGTCGAGCTCGATCACGTCGCGTCGCGTCGCCCGGCGCAGCTCTCCGGCGGTCAGCAGCAGCGCGTCGCCCTGGCGCGCGCGGTCGTGAACCGGCCGGCGCTGCTGCTGCTCGACGAACCGCTCGGCGCGCTCGACCTCAAGCTCCGCCGTCAGATGCAGCTCGAGCTCAAGGCGATCCAGAGCGAGGTCGGGCTGACCTTCCTGCACGTGACGCACGACCAGGAGGAGGCCATGACGATGGCCGACACCGTCGCCGTCATGAACAAGGGCCGCATCGAGCAGATGGGGGCACCCGAGGAGCTCTACGAGTTGCCCCGCACGACCTTCGTCGCCAACTTCCTCGGGCAGTCGAATCTGTTCACCGGCCCCGTGGTGACCTCCGGGAGGGACGCCATCACGGTCGACATCGCCGGTCTCGGCATCCAGGTGCCCCGCGAACGCGCGCAGCGCCACGCGGGCGAGGTCACGATCGGCGTGCGCCCCGAGAAGCTGACCCTGCACACGAAGGCGCCCTCGAGCGCCGCGGGGATCAACGTGCTCGGCCCGGGGACGGTCACGGATGTGTCGTTCACGGGCGTCAGCACCCAGTACCTCGTGCAGGTGCCGGGCTTGCCGGTCATCACCGTCTTCGCGCAGAACATGGTCTTCGGCCCGGTCGTGGAGCAGGGAGCCGAGGTGTGGGTGTCGTGGCGCGTCGAGCACGGCTTCGGCCTCGCCGACGAGCCGGAGCCCGAGCCGAGATTCGCGGACGACGACGACACGCACACCATCGCGGTGCAGCGCCGCAGGCTCCTCGAGGACGAGCTGGACGAGGCCTGACGTGGCATTCGGAGCCTTCGCCAACTCGGGCCCGGAGCTCGCGGCCGCGGCCCCGCGCCGTCGCAGTTACATCGCGATCATCCTGCTCGCCCCCGGCGTCCTGTACCTCGTCGCGACCTTCGTGGCTCCGCTCGTGTCGCTCGTGCTCACGAGCTTCAAGGAACCCGGCGGGAACTTCGAGGTCGGCGAATACGTGTACGCGTTCCGCTGGGAGAACTACGCGGAGGCGATCGGGAGATTCGGCGAGATCTTCCTGCGCACCTTCGGGTATTCGGCGCTCGCGACGATCCTCGCGCTCATCATCAGCTATCCGCTCGCCTACTTCATCGGCGTGACGCTGCGGCGCTATCCGCTCTGGCAGAGCCTCGTGCTGATCCTCGTGATCGCGCCGTTCTTCATCAGCTTCCTGCTGCGCACCCTCGCCTGGAAGGCGATCTTCGCCGACGAGGGGCCGGTCGTCACCTTCCTGCAGACCGTCGGGGTGCTGGGGCCCGAGGACTACCTCAACGGCACCGCGTTCACGGTCGTCTTCGGCCTCACCTACAACTACATCCCGTTCATGACGCTGCCGATCTACACCTCGCTCGAGCGTCTCGACCTGCGCTACGTCGAGGCGGGCGGCGATCTGTACGCGGGGCCCGCACAGCGGTTCTGGCGCATCATCCTCCCGCTCTCGCTCCCCGGCGTGGTCTCGGGCACCCTGCTCACCTTCATCCCGGCATCCGGGGACTACGTCAACGCGAGCAAGGACTTCCTCGGGTCGACCAACACGGTCATGGCGGGCAACGTCATCAACGACATGTTCTTCCAGAGCTTCTACCCGCTCTCGGCCGCCGTCTCGATCCTGCTGATGATCGCCATTCTCATCCCCGTCATCGCCTACGTCGCGAGATCCGGATCGGAGGAGCTGCTGTGAGCGGTCTGCGCGGGGTGGGACCGTGGATCGTCGGGATCTACTCGCTCGTCGCGCTCGCCATCATGATGATCCCGATCGGATACACGATCGTGTTCTCGTTCAACGACGCCCGCCGCACCAACATCGTCTGGCGCGGCTTCACCCTCGACAACTGGCTCAGCGTCTGCGACGACGCGCGGGTGTGCGAGTCGTTCGGCAACAGCATCGTCGTGGGGGTCGTCGCGACGCTCGTCGCCACCGTCCTCGGCACCATGATCGCCATCGCGATCGTGCGCTACACCTTCCGGATGCGCACCCTCGTCACGATCCTGCTGTTTTTGCCGATGGCGACGCCGGAGGTCGTGCTCGGCTCCGGCCTCGGATCGCAGTTCGTCAACATGGGCGTCGAACGCGGACTGTGGACGATCATCGTCGCCCACATCATGTTCTGCATCAGCTTCGTCGTCGTCACGGTGCGCGCACGCGTCGCGAGCCTGGATCCCTCGCTCGAGGAGGCCGGCCGCGACCTCTACGCGAGCCCGGGCCAGGTGTTCTGGCGGGTGACGCTCCCGCTGCTCATGCCTGGCATCCTCGCCGCGGCGCTGCTGTGCTTCGCCCTCAGCTTCGACGACTTCATCATCACCAACTTCGTGGCGGGGAACGCCGAGACCTTCCCGAAGTTCGTGTACGTCGCGGCCAGCCGCGGCATCCCGCCCCAGTCGAACGTCATCGCCTCCGCCGTGTTCTTCCTCGCGATCGTCATCGTGGTCGCGGCGCAGCTCTCGGCGGGAGCACGCCGTCGGAAGCTCGCCAGAACGGGCTGAGATGTATCAGGATCGCGCGCGCCTCACGGGGTTGTGGGACGCGGAACTCGAGACCTTCCGCGCCGCGCGGGGGGAATCAGGGCGCCTGCACCGCGACGCTCGCGACGTCATGCCTGGCGGCGTTCCGATGCTCTGGATGGAGAAGTGGCCGGGCCCCTGGCCCGTGTATGTCGCCGAGGCGAAGGGCGCGCACTTCCTCTGCGCCGACGGGATCGACCACGTCGACCTGTGCCTCGGCGACACGGGCGCCATGGTCGGCCACGCCCCGGAGGCGAGCGTCCGCGCGATCACGGAGCGGCTCGCCCGCGGTGCGACCTTCATGCTGCCGACCGAGGATGCCGCCGTCGCGGCGGGTGTGCTGGCCGAGCGCTTCGGGCTGCCGGAATGGCAGTTCACGCTCTCGGCGACCGACGCCAACCGGCATGTGCTGCGCTACGCGCGGCAAGCCACCGGACGGCGCAAGGTGCTCGTGATCGACCACTGCTACCACGGCACCGTCGACGAGGCGTACGCGAGCCTCGATGCCGACGGCCGCGTCGTCGCGCGCCGCGGCAACATCGGGCCGCCCGTGCCGCTTTCCGAGACGACCGTCGTGGTCGAGTTCGATGACCTCGCCGGGCTCGAGGCGGCCCTCGACACGCGCGAGGTCGCGGCCGTGCTCGCCGAGCCGGCGATGACCAACGTCGGGATCGTGCTTCCGCGGTCAGGATGGCACGAGGCCGTGCGTGCGGCGTGCGACCGGACCGGGACGATCCTGGTGATCGACGAGACGCACACGCTGTGCGCGGGACCGGGCGGCATGACGGCGCGCGACGGCCTGCGCCCGGACGTCGTGGTCGTCGGCAAGACCATCGGCGGCGGCATCCCCGCGGCCGCCTGGGGGATGACGCACGAACTCGCCGCGCGGGTGCGTGCCGGCCTCGGCTGGGCGGGCGAGGGCCGCGAGGATCTCGACGTCGGCGGCGTTGGCGGCACGCTCGCGGGCAACGCGGTCTCGATGGCGGGCATCCGGGCGACGCTCTCCGAGGTGCTGACACCCGAGGTCTACCCGGGGATGATCGCCCGGGCCGCCGAGTGGACGGCCGGCGTGCAGGCGGCGATCGACGAGTTCGGGGCGCCGTGGCAGGTGACCCAGCTCGGCGCGCGCGCCGAGTACAGCTTCCGGCCCACGCCTCCCGTCAACGGGCGCGAGGCGGCCGAGGCCGACGACTTCGCCCTCCAGCAGTACCTGCACCTGCACGCGCTCAACCGCGGCATCCTCATCACGCCGTTCCACAACATGGCGCTCATGTCGCCCGCGACGAGCCAGGAGGACGTCGAGCGGCACACGGTCGCCTTCCGCGAGGCGGTCGCGTCGCTGTACGGCTGAGGCCCGTTCCGCCCCTTTCCGCTGGTCGAGTATCGTCCCGCAGGCTGCAGAGGCGTGAGGGCACGGTGGGTTACGCGGTGTTGAGGAGTCGTTCTCGTGCGGGGCTGTGGGACGGCAGCGGGATGCTGCGGAGGATCTCATCGGTAGCAGCTCGTTCGAGGAGGTAGTCGCCTCCGTGTCGTCGGATGCGCCACCGGTTGTTGTGGAGGGTGAGGTGGCAGAACCGGCACAACAGCACCCCGTGGGGAGGCAAGAGTAGCTGCGTCCAGATCGGCTGGATTCTACGGTTTCTCAGGGTACCTTTGCGGGGAAGTGGACAGGGCGTGATCTCACCCCGGTCTGCGGATCTACTCGTCAATCAGGTCGTCGGTCGCAGATCGCAGACGCGATCCACAGGGCGTGCATGGCGAACTCGGGTTCTATGGGCGGGGCGCCTGGCAGCAGCGCACGGCTGAGCATTGGCCCGATGACGAGGTCGAACAGTGTTCCGGATGGAAGCTCGGACACGGATTCGCCGCGTTCCGCTGCTCGCTCGATCGCGGTGTCGAATGCCTGTCGCCAAGGGGCGATGAATCGTCGGCCGACCCCTCGTCCGTGCTCCGGATCGCGGGAGGCGATCGAGAGGAACCCCGCCGCGCGCGAGGCGATCAGCGGGTCAGAGAACACGGAGACCGCGGCGTCGATGAGCGCACGGAGATCTCCGTGGAGTGTCCCCGTATCGACCTGCGGTGCCGGGTCGAGACGATGTTCGAGAACGTCGGGGAGCAGGTCGACGATCCCGCCGTAGCGACGGTAGAAGGCGGGCCGGCTCGTGCCCGCCCGGACGATCACGTCCTCGACGGTGACCTGGGAGAAGCCGCGCTCGATCAGCAGCTCGGTCGCGGCGTGGATGATCGCGGCGTCGATGTCCGTGCTTCGGGGCCTTCCTCGCTCACTCATTACGTAACATAGTATTACGTTTATGAGGTTCGTGCAGACCGTTGCGACGTCCCCGGCTCGTCCGCTCTGGGCCGTGGTGGTCGCGCTCGGCTCGGCGACGTTCGTCGTCTCGCTCGCGAGCCTGGTGATGACCTTCGCGCTGCCGTCGATCCAGCGCGCGTTCGACGCGGACGCGGTGGAGATCCAGTGGGTCTCGAACGCCTACACGCTGGCATTCGCGGCCGTGCTCATCCCCGCCGCGAGGGCAGGTGACCGGTTCGGGCGGCGTCGGGTCTTTCTGATGGGGCTGCTGGTGTTCGCGGTGGCCTCCCTGGGCGCGGCGTCCGCCGGCTCGCTCTGGTTCCTGCTGGGGCTGCGCGCGCTGCAAGGCTTTGGCGCGGCGGCGGTGATCCCTCTCGGACTGACGCTTGCTGTCGATCACCTGCCGGCCGGGCGGCGATCCGTGGGGCTCGGGGCACTGTCCGCGATCAACGGGCTGGGAACCGCGCTCGGCCCGCTCGTCGGCGGACTCATCATCCAGTGGAGCACCTGGCATGCCGTGTTCTGGACCAACGTCATCACGGCCACCGTCAGCGCGGTACTCGTCGCCATCGTCATCGCGGATGTTCTTCCCCCGACGCTGCGCCGATTCGACGCGACCGGGGCAATCCTCTCCGCCGCCGCGGTGTTCACCGTGGGCTGGGGAATCGCTCAGGCCGGGGAGCACTCCGGCCGCAGCCTTGTCATCGCCGCCATCGCGTTGGCGATCATCAGCGCAGCATGGGTGGTTGCCCGGCGGAGCTCACGAGTCGAGCCGCTGATTCCCGCCCGCCTCCTCAAAGACCGAAGACTGGGCGTGCCGCTCGGAATCGCGTTCTTCTTCACCGCCGGCATGTTCGGTACGGTGTTCGCATTGAGCCTGTTCATCCAGCTCGCGCGGGAGCAGACCGCCCTCCAAGCCGCGCTCTGGGCAGCGCCTTGGACGCTGACACCTATGCTGATCGCGCCGCTATCCGGTGCCTTCGTATCAAAAGTCGGCATCAGGCCAGTGCTGGTGACGGGTCTCCTTCTCCAGACGATCGCCATAGGCTGGTTCGCGCTCGGCATCGACGGCATCGACGGGCCGCTCGAGGCGTTCGCCCCGGCACTTATGGCCGGAATCGGCCTCGGCGCTGTCTTCCCGTCACTGTCGACGGCAACTTTCTCCGGACGCAGCCCCGACGACCGCGCCGCGGTATCTGGACTCAACAGCACCGTGCGACAGTTGGGCACTGCGATCGGCGTTGCCATGGTCGCGGTCATCCTGCACGCACAGGGGACGCTACTCACCGCTGCCACACTGACAGCAGCGATCCAGCCGACTCTCATCCTTTGCGCAACGCTCACCGGACTGGCGAGCGCACTCGCCCTGTTCGCGTCAGCATCGCGCGAGTAGTAGTCCTATAGCTCCTCGCTACTGCAAGGCCCTCTTGAGGTCGGTCGCAGCCGGTGGCGGTGACGGAATCCTCCGCACGCCGCTGAGTCGCTGTTACACCGAAGAGGTGACGCCGATCCGTTCGCCCGTGGTGCTCTTCCCAGTGATCGATGTGATGCGCTTCAGCCCACGAGGCCGGCGCTCACGCATCCACGCCCACCCGGGGGTTTCGATACGCGTTGTGTCGCGCTGACGCGCGACGCGACGCTACTCAACCACCGAATGGCGACGCCCTGCCGCCGCTGGTCGGGTAGCCGCGGCGCCCCCCGCTGGTCGAGTAGCCGCGCAACGGCGTATCGAGACCCCCGGGCCCGCTCAGAACGCGAGCCGCAGCGTCGTCCACGGGTCCGCGATCGCGGCGACCGTCTCCTCGGCGAGCTCGCGGGCGAGCAGGCCCTCGCGCACGAGGAGCTCGAGGCCGACGGGCGTCGTCGCCCGGTGCGCGCCGTCGAGCGCCTTCACGGCGACGGCCTCCCCACCGGGCGCCACGAGCACGAGCACCCCCTCTGCGCCGAGCTTCGCGACCAGTCCGGTGCGCTCGATCGTGACCGTGTTGCTGCGCCCGGCGCCGTCGAGCGCCCACGGCTGCCGCAGGATCGCGTCGCCGACGGCCGTCCCGGCCCGGCCGGTGCGCGAGGCGGCGCGCGCCAGGCCGGCGAGGCTCAGCACCGGGACAGGCGCGCCGCATCCGTCGACCCCGAGGTGAGCGATCGACTCGCCCGCCACGCTCTCGAGGGTCTCGATGACCCGCCGTTGCACGGGATGTGCGGGGTCGAGGTAGCTCGCGGTGTCCCAGCCGTGTGCGACGCACGCGGCGAGGAAGCCCGCGTGCTTGCCGGAGCAGTTCATCGTGATGCGTCGCGGTTCGGATGCCGCGGCCCGCGCCGCAGGGTCGCCAGGCCAGTCGGCCGGGCAGCGGAGGGCGTCGGCGCCGAGCCCCGCGTCCGCGAGCATCCGTTCGACGACGGCGAGGTGGGCGGGGGTTCCCGCGTGGCTCGCCGCGGCGAGCACGGTCTGCTCGCCATCGAGCGCGACGCCGAGCGCCAGGACGGCGGTCGCCTGCACGAACTTGAGCGCCGACCGCGGGTAGACGAGCGCGGCCGGATCGCCGAGGGCGTGGACGATCGCGCCATCGGCGTCGATGAGCACGGCCGCCCCGAGGTGACGCGACTCCGGCCAGCCGGAGCGCCAGACGGTGGCGAGCTCGACCGAGCCAGAGGCGTCGAGCGGGCCCGTCACGCGCCGGAGGCGGCGAACGACTCCGCGAGAACCTCGATGGCGTCCGCGAGCAGTTCGTCGCCGAGGGCGAGGCTCGGCAGGAAGCGCAGCACGTTGCCGTACGTTCCCGCGGTCAGCACGAGCACCCCACGCTGGGCGGCCTCTGCGGCGATTCTCGCAGGGAGGTCGCCACGCGGCTCGTGGGTCTCCGGGTCGAGCAGCTCGACGGCGAGCATCGCACCGATGCCGCGCACCTCGGCGATCACCGGGAAGCGCTCGCGCAGCGCCTCGAGGGCCGGCCGCAGCCCCGCCTCGAGGCGCCTCGCCTCGGCGAGCAGTCCCTCGTTCTCGATGCGCTCGAACACGGCGATCGCGGCGGCGCACGCCACCGGGTTTCCGCCGAAGGTGCCGCCGAGTCCGCCGGGCTGGGCGGCATCCATGATCTCCGCGCGTCCCGTGACGCCCGCGAGCGGCAGGCCACCCGCGATGCCTTTCGCCGAGAGCACGAGGTCGGGCACGAGGCCGAAGTGCTCCGAGGCGAACCAGGCGCCCGTGCGAGCCATCCCCGACTGGATCTCGTCCGCGATGAGGACGATGCCGTTGGCCGTGCACCACTCCTGCAGGGCGGGCAGGTAGCCCTCGGCCGGCACGATGAAGCCGCCCTCGCCCTGGACGGGCTCGACGACGAGGCAGGCGAGGTCGGATGCGCCGACCGTCTTCTCGAGGTAGCCGATCGTGCGCTTCGCCGCGGCCGCGCCCGAGAGCCCGTCGTGGAGCGGGTACGAGTTCGGCGCCCGGTAGACGTCTCCCGCGAAGGGGCCGAAGCCGAGCGAGTACGGCATGGCCTTGAAGTTCATCGCCATCGTGAGGTTGGTGCGGCCGTGGTAGGCGTGGTCGAGCACCGCGACCCCCGCGCGATGCGTGAACTTGCGGGCGATCTTGACGCCGTTCTCGACGGCCTCCGCGCCGGAGTTGACGAGCACGGTCTTCTTGGCGAAGTCGCCCGGGGTGTGCGCGGCGAGCAGTTCGGCGACCCGCACGTACTCCTCGTAGGGGGTGATGGTGAACAGGGTGTGGGTGACGTCGGCGAGCTGGGCGGATGCGGCGGCGACGACCGCGTCGTCGGTGTGGCCGATCGTGGTGACGCCGATCCCGGCACCGAGGTCGATGAACTGGTTGCCGTCGACGTCGGCGAGGATCGCACCGTGGGCTCTCTCGATGAACACCGGCAGGGCGCTCGAGACGCCGTCCGACACCACCTGACGGCGTCGCTCCTGCAGCGCGATCGACCGCGGCCCGGGGATCGCGGTGACGACGCGGCGCTCCTGGACGAGCGGCGCTAGCGTGGGGGAGGTCAGGGTGTCGCTCATGGCAGCGATCCTACCGCGCGACCCCACGGCCCGGATGCTGCTGATTCCGTCGCCGCGGCCTGCTCAGAGTGAGGATTCGGATGGATCACCATCATCATTACGCGGTTTCCGTCGAATGGACGGGCAATCGCGGATCCGGCACCTCGGGCTACCGCAACTACTCGCGCGCGCTCGTGGCCCGCGCAGAGGGGAAGCTCCACGAGCTCGCCGGATCCAGCGACCGCGCCTTCCACGGCGACCGCGAGCGCTGGAATCCCGAGGAGCTGCTGCTCGCCGCCCTCAGCGAGTGCCACCTGCTCAGCTACCTGCACGTCGCGGTGCGGCGCGGCATCGTCGTGGTGGCCTACACCGACGAGGCGACGGGGGAGATGCGGCAGACCCCGGACGGCGGGGGGTGTTTCACCGAGGCGATCCTGCGTCCGGTCGTGACGATCGCGGCGGGCGACCCAGCCGACGCGCTCGACGCTCACCGGGAGGCGTCCGCGCTGTGCTTCATCGCCGCATCCGTCAACTTCCCGGTGCGCCACGAGCCGACGATCCTGCTCGCCGGCGAACGGTCCGCACCTGGCGGCTCAACGGAATAAGTGAACACGGTTGAGTTATTCTGTCCGGTGGACCGGTCAACCGGGCCGAGGAAGGACCTCATCATGCCGATCACGACACTCGACCCGGCGACCGCGCTGATCGTCATCGACCTGCAGAAGGGGACGACCGCGGCGCAGACCGCGCACCCGGTCGAGGGCGTGATCGGCAACGCCGCGCGCCTGGCCGGCGCCTTCCGCGAGCGCGGCCTCCCCGTCGTGCTCGTCCGGTACGACCCGGCGCAGGCCCCGAGCGGCCGCGCCGAGCTCGGTGGCCGGATGCCAGAGGTCCCGTCGGACTTCACCGAGTTCGTCGCCGGGCTCCAGCCCGCTCCGGGCGACCTCGTCATCACGAAGGGACCGTGGAGCGCCTTCGCCGGAACGGCTCTGAAGGACGAGCTGGAGGCGCGGGGCGTCACCCAGCTGGTGCTCACCGGGGTGGCGACGAGCTTCGGCGTCGAGTCCACCGCGCGGGCGGCCTACGACCTCGGCTACAACGTGACCATCGTCACCGACGCGATCACCGACCGCATTCCGGAGGCCCATGAGCGCTCCGTCGCCGGGGTGTTCCGCATCCTCGGCGAGACCGGTGCCACGGACGACGTCATCGCGCTCCTGACCGCCTGACATCCCCCGCACCCACCCGAACCCGACACCCCTGAGGAGCAGCCATGAAGTCCGTGCACGTCACCGCA